>JAUUNJ010000522.1 GCA_030844625.1 Roseburia sp.
TCAGTTCCATTGCGTCGCCTCCTCACTTTTGTTGATAAGGGTATTGTAAAACCCCAATGTCCGCGAAGTGTTACAGCGGCTAAGAAATTTCAATGAAAATCGGGGTGAAATGTTACAACGCTCGGACACTTTTATATTAGTTGGGTCTACTTCCTTAGTCTACAATCCGTAATCTCTCAACCAACGGAGTTTTTTGTAAACTGTAAAAAGCGGAAATAGTAATCGTCAAAATAATCAGAACTACCACAATGCAATATACAGTAAACAATGTTAATGGAAATGTATATGACAAATAGAAAATCCCTGCACTTATCAAGCCTTTTATCAATATCTGCCCTAAAATAATTCCCAATATCAGAGTAAGTATCAGGCTCCCTACAGCCAGTACACAACTTTCGCATAGTGCCATTTTTCCTGTTTGTTTCCAAGTCATACCGATGGATTGAAGCATAGCGTATTCTCGCTTTTTTGTTGCTATATTTGTAATAATTGTGCTTGCAAAAGTGATGATACTAAAAAGCAGCAAGAATAGTGTTACTCCTATGATAGATATTCCTACCTGCCTGATAGTAGCTTCTTTTGAAGCAATCGCTTCCTGCATAGTCGTCAGTGTTAATCCATCTGACATATCCACTAATTTCTCTAAAGATATTATGGTGTGCTCCAATCCGGTATCATTTGCCTTTACGATCAACCTGATAGAAACATCAAAAGAAGCCGAATTTTCTGTTATCAATTCAGCAGGCATTAAAAACCAGCCGCCATAAATTGCTGTATTTGAATACAGATCACCATCTAATACGCCTCCCACCGTATAAGTTTTTTGGGTGCCATCCCCAAATGTAAATTCTACTGTATCGCCTTTAGAAATACCTTCTACACCATTTACAGCAACGATCTGGTTAGATTGAACAAGCTGTTGATAATCCAAATCGCCTGATTCTCTGAATTGCTGAATAGAGGCAAAATCATTATCGGTAATAATAGAAAGTTGATCTTTGCCTGTGCTATTTTTCCCTGCCCAACTAATATCTGTTTCAACAACTTGCTTTATATTGCTAATGTTTGGAAGCTCCATTATCTTTTGTTTGAAGTTTTCAATTTCCGAAACTTTCTCACTGTATTTACCAGTAGTATCAATCACAAATTGTCCATACTGGTAGACATCTTTTTTTACAATAGATTCGGGATCAATGGAAGCGGTATATGTTGCAGCTAAGACAAATAAAAGCCCGCTTAGGCCCAAAGAAAGCACAGAAACTAAAATGCTTTTCCAGTGTGATGTTATGCTTATGATTGCCAGCCCCAAAGAAGATAATTTTCGTTTTTCTTTATTAGTAACCTTACAATCAAAGCGTTCCATCATATATTTGCTGGAAAGGATCGGGGAAATGCTGAGGGCTATTTTTGTAGGTCTATTTAACGATACTTTTACAACGAAATTGATGATAACACTAATGATTATCCCCCAGACTACCGCAGCGATCCAATCCCAACCATCAGGTTGCAACAAATATCCAGCAAGGCCACCAATTAGTAGACCAATCGGAACCCCAATTCTACATAAAAATTTTCTTTCGTAGCGCATGATTTTCTTTGTTTGCTGCTGTGTCATTCCGACAGTACGAAGCTGCCCAAATTGCCGCACCTGATTTATAACAGATAAATAGAAAACATTGTAAATTACTAAAGCACTCACAATTATAATGAAGATTGCCACCCCCATAAGAACCATGTTTTTCTGATTTAATAGTCCTCCGTTAGGCAAACTATCTATGAATAAGTCGTTTCTTGTTACATGATGAATGTCATATTTTGAAGATATATTATCGACCGCAGAAGAAAAACCATATTGCGTCATTTTTGTGGCATCAACAATGGTAATTGAAGCATCATACCCGTTTTCTGTTTCAATTACTTTGATGGATTCGATATTTTCCTCTGAATACAACAACTCAATTTGCTGCTGGGAAAGATCATAAAAAACAACTTGTGGCTGCCCTTCTGCCATTCTATCTTTTGTAGTTTCATATCCGCTTTCAAACATAATCAACATCATGAGTAGTGCTGTTGCAAAGACTATCGTAGTAAGCGAGAAAACCTTTTTAACTCGGTTTTTATCTATATCGTTTTTATCAATTTTTTTCGTGATAGCACTGGTATAATTCTCAAAATGCCATTTCATAGCCTACCACCTCCTTATTCCACAATCTTGC
>JAUUNJ010000523.1 GCA_030844625.1 Roseburia sp.
AGATGGAAAAGATGAAGCGGTTGTTGCAAAAGCAATGTCAATAAGTTAAGGATTGTCCCAACAACTTCATTATGAATGATCAAATAGCTAAGAGCAGATATTTCTGCTTTTGGCTATTTTTGCGCATAGCAAATAAAACAGTCCCATGGGCTGTAAGATTATATATATTTTTTTATTCTTTCTATGCTATTCTATATAAGAAGCTCACTGCTGAGTTAGGACGGATTTTCCGAGGAGCCTTACGCCCTTCTCTTACAGGCAGGATATTCTTTTGAATAAGTGCTTCTAAATTTGGTGGAGGAACCCTGCCCGAAAAAAATTCCCGGCATATCAGCACCGCAACAGTGAAGTTGGCCTGATAAATATACTTCCTGTTTTTCTGTTGGATTACGATCTTTGTGATAATCCTTTCACAAAAGTTGTAGATGATCAGTCGGGCAAAAATTTCCTGCAAGATATACTCCACCTTTTTTGCATGGAAATTCGTTAATCCAATCGTATATTTCAATTCTCGAAAAGAACGCTCAATTCCCCATCTCCATTCATACAGTTTTTTGATTTCTTTCATTGGAAAATCTTCTTCCTCTAGATTCGTAATGATACATTCCATCGTACTTTCTGTAATCGGAAACCGTAAGACACGAAAATGAAGTGTATAAAAGGGATTTTCGATTGGATCCAGAAAATCACATACAGTTTTGTTTGTGAGGAAGCGATATTTATGGGGCTGGCTTTTTATTTCTTTTGTTTGCTTCCTGGTAAGGATTAAGGACAAAGTACAATCAAAAGTTCCATCTTCCGGTATCGGTAAATGTGTAAGAATACCGCGGCTTCCCAGATCTTTTGCACGGATCAGAAATTTCCACCCTTTTTCCTGTGCGTTAGCCATGATGTTATAACTTTCATATCCTCTGTCTGCAATCAGCAGAACCGGCTCCTGCACCTTAGAGCGTTTCAGCATTTCAATAAGCGCCTGTGCCTCGTTTGGATGACGGCCGGGTTGTATGACAGCATCTATATAAATGCGGTTTTTCAGATCATACAGTGCATTTAAATGAAGTTGGTTATACCCCTTTTCACCTCGCTCGATAGAATTATGCCGTCTATGGGTCTCTTTGTCTTTCGGATTGCAGGCGATGGCAAGGTCTGAACCGTCACAGGCAATTAAACGAAATCCCCGGTAAGTACTCAGAGTTGAGAAGGAATCCGTAAAAGTATGGAATAGAAAATCCATTGCATCAGGGAGCAGCTTTTGTCGTTGCTGTGAAAAGGCAGAAACAGAGGGCATATCAGGATAAAAATCCCAATAATCCATCCATTCTTTTGGAACCGTGTTTCCATTCATAGACAAAAGAAAACGGATCGTGTCTGCAAAAGAAATCTTCCGTTTCCTAGAAAAGTCTTTTTCGGGCTGCTTTACAAACAGTTGAGATACTTCCTGCATATTCGAGATTGTGCGAAGCAGATTCTGTTTTAACATAGTAGGTGAGTCATAAAACATACGGGAACCTCCTTAAATAAAAAATATATTCAAGTGGCTTCGCCGCAAATTTTTGAAGATTTGTCAAGCGTTTTTTCTATTTTATTACAAAAAAAGAGTGAGCATACATTTTTGTATTACCCACTCTTTCAAGATTATCTTAACTTATTGACATTGGTTGCAAAAGATTTCCTTATCAAAAAAGGACTGATCGAGGAGTAGAACTATGGAAATGATAAGACTGGAACATGTAACAAAAAGCTTTGGAGAGCATACGGTATTAGATGATTTTTCTATTTCTATTCCGGAAGGTGAGTTTTTAACGGTAATCGGACGTTCTGGCTGCGGAAAGACTACGATGTTAAAAATGATCAATGGTTTGAATTGTCCGGAAAAAGGGAAAGTTTATATTGGTGGAAAAGATATTGGCGAAGAGAACATCATTGAGCTTCGGAGAAAGATTGGCTATGTGATTCAAAATAAGGGGCTTTTCCCTCATATGACAGTGGAAAAGAATATAACGTATGTTCCGGTAATTAGTGGAAAGAAAGATAAAAAGACAAATCATGAATTGGCGTGCAGATTGATTGAGACAGTAGGGCTGGATCAATCGATGCTCTCAAGATACCCTTCTGAACTGTCGGGAGGACAGCAGCAAAGAGTTGGGATTGCACGTGCTCTTGCAGCAAATGCAAGAATTATGCTGATGGACGAGCCTTTTGGAGCTTTGGACG
>JAUUNJ010000524.1 GCA_030844625.1 Roseburia sp.
AAGATTTCTATGCTTTAAAAAATGTAAACTTAACTATTCCAAAAGGCGAAATATATGGACTTGTGGGCGAAAATGGAGCAGGAAAAACAACGCTAATCAGATTATTGACAGGTCTTAATTTTAAAAGTGAAGGAGAAATTATTCTATTTGGGCATAATGATAATCTGCAATATGAACGATCAAAAATCGGGTGTACGATTGAAATGCCGGCACTATATAAAGATATGACTGCTTCACAAAATCTGGAAGTGCAAAGAATACAGAGAGGTATTCCGAATAAAAGCTGCATTGCTGATACTTTAGAATTGATTGGCTTATCGAACGCAGGTAAAAAAAGAGTAGCGAATTTTTCATTAGGGATGAAACAGCGGCTTGCACTGGGCGTTGCATTATTAGGTGAGCCAGAATTTTTAATATTGGATGAACCTGTCAATGGACTTGATCCTACGGGAATTATCGAATTACGGGAACTTCTTAAAAAATTAGTGAAAGAACGGGAAACCACCATTTTAATATCCAGCCATATATTAAGCGAATTGCACCAGCTCGCCACTTGTTATGGCTTTCTTCATAAGGGAGAACTTTTAAAACAAATTTCTGCTGAAAAATTGAATGAAGAATGTAAACGGCATATTTGTTTGAAAACAGATAATATACAGAAAACCACTCTCATATTAGAACAAAAAGCTAATATTAAAAACTATTCCGTTTATCCAGACAATTCTATTCGGATTTATGATTGTTTAGATAATGTAAGAATGATTTCCAAATTACTAACCGACAATGAAATCATCATTGATGAAATCTCTGTTCAGGGAGAAGATTTGGAAACATACTTTGAAAATCTAATAGGGGGTAGAAAAAATGTATAATCAAATACGGGCAGAATTTTATAAATTATTTCATACAAAGGCGTTATATCTAACATTTGCATTGATTTTAGCTGTTTTTGGTATCTTTTCCATAGGAGGTCAGCAACAATTTGTAGTATCTAGTTCCAGCGTAGATGAAACATGGAAGATAGGAGAAACCGTAGGATTTCTTGCTCGTGCATATAGTGATCAGGTACATCCAATGATTGAAGAAATTATAAGGACTGCCACGTCTTATACGGTATTTTTCTGGCTGATTGTTCTTATATTTTCTGTTGTTTTCTTTTCCAGAGAATATACAGATTCAACGATTAAAATTGCGATTGCAAGTGGACAAAGCCGACTAAAATTCTTTATTGCAAAGTATATCGTGATTACTGTTACCAGCATCATTTTATATTTTTCATTTATTATGGTTGCATTTATAATTGAATGTACAAAATACAATGTGCCGATACAATTACTTCCAATGTTGAAAATTGCAGGGCTAAATTGCATGGTTATGGGAGCCTTTATCGGTATTACATTCATGCTGTGTGTGATATTTAAGCATACAGCTATTGTGGTAGGAACTATGTCATTATTTACTTTTAGCGGACCTCTTATTTATATGATGACATGGGATAATATGTCTGCTCAATCGTGGCGAGTTCTAACGTACTTAAAAATCAATCCGATGTATTATTGGATGAATACGTGTTCTTATAATATGGTAAATCATTTGGAAATCAATATCTTACTTTATTTTGTAGGAACTGTAATTATTACATTCCTGGTGTCAGCATTGATATTGAGAAAACAAGAAATACACTAATTACAACAGAAAGGGGAAATGCGGATATGTTCTATTTTTTATTGATATGTTCTATATTCATATTAGCATGTTCCCTTTTTTCTATTACTAGAACAATTCGCAATATAAATAAGCAGATAAAGGAAAAACGAAAAATAAGAGTATCTTTATCAAATAGAGATATTGAAGAGTTAGCTTATGCGATCAATCAAAAAGATACCCTGCATAAGAAACTGCAAGTTCAAATTAAGCAAGAAGAAGATCAGTTAAAGCAATCTATATCTAATATAAGCCATGATCTAAGAACCCCATTAACATCTATACAGGGTTATCTAACACTTTTACAAGAATGTGAAGATAAACAGGAGCAAGACCAATATATTGAAATCATTAAAGCAAAAACAGATTATCTCACAGATCTGGTGCAAGAATTTTATGATTTATCTGTGGTGGAAAATGAGCAGTTTGATGTTGAATGTGAGAAGGTTGATATAAATAGAATTGTTACAGATTGCTTAATTGAAAAGTATTATGAATTTGGAGAAA
>JAUUNJ010000525.1 GCA_030844625.1 Roseburia sp.
ACAATTTACTGTATTAATTTATAACGCTCCCCCCTGCGCATTTTTATAGTAACATTTGACATAGACCATGTCAACGTAATCTCATACTATTTCCTTTATCATTTATTTTTTTCACGTTTTAATAATTATTTTATTTTTTTCCTATCTGTTATATAATTGTATAGAAAAACACTTGTAGAAATGGAGAACATATGGGTAAGAAATCCACAAAAGAAAATAAAAACATTTATCAGATCAGCAGAGAGAACATGGGATTTACACGGGAAAAAGCAAGCGAAGCCCTCAAATGCATAACTGCTGACAGAATTGAAAAAATTGAAAACGAGAAATCTCTACCTCATCCTGATGAAATTCTTGCTATGGCAGAATGTTATAAGCTGCCGAATTTATGCAATTATTATTGCTCCCATGAATGTCTTATCGGACAGCGATATGTACCGGAAGTTGTATTAGATGACTTGTCAACAATTGTACTTCAAATGCTGGCTTCTCTCAACTCGCTGAATAAGAAAAAAGATCGCTTGATAGAAATAACTTCAAACGGTAAGATTGATGATGATGAATTGCATGACTTCGTAATTATTCAAGATGAACTGGAAAAAATTTCAATCACTACAGAAGCATTACAGTTGTGGTTCGAAACAACAATCGCCAATAACCAGATTGATAAAGAAAAATTAGAAAAAATCAGAAAAGAAATAAAATAATAATTATTATTCTTTTTTTATTATGTTTTATACTATATAATTATGTTTGTTTATTGATATTTATTTAGAAAGGTGGAACTATCTATGAATACATTATGGCAGGGAAGAAAGAGAGTCCTTTTCCTTGGACTACCTTGGACTTTCACAAAATATACTTTACTGGAAGACAAATTTATTGTTGATTCCGGTTTCTTTAATTCTACGCAGGATGAAATTCGACTTTACAGGATTATGGATCTGACTTTGACGCGCAACTTCTGGCAAAAGATTTTCGGTCTTGGAACTATTGTCTGTGATACTGTAGACAAATCCTCACCAAAACTTGAAATTGCAAACATTAAAGATTCCCTTACTGTCAAAGAAATGCTTTCCAACGCGGTGGAAGAAGAGCGCGTGAAGAAAAGAGTTTCCTCCCGGGAATTTATGCATACAGATGATGATTTTGATGATGATGAAATATAAGAAAATATCATACATATATTATGCGGAGTCAGAAATCTGACCCCGCATTTTTTATATTATTTTCCCTATATATTTTTTTAATACCTTTTATTGATAAACTATATTATCCGGAGTATTACTTGTTATGATTACGAAACTACCCGGTCTATAAGTTCCTTTTATAAGCATAGCACCGCCGGTTCCTTCAGCTTTATTCACAGCAACAAATGTATTATGAAGATATAAGCTGGCTTCTGTATCCAAATATACTCCTCCACCATCAGAAGATGCCTGATTATTCGCTATTGAAATGCTTGGTCCTCCCGGAGATTTTCCTTCTAAATATATATATGATCCCGTTGCACCATATATTCCGGCTCCAAATTTAGCGTTATTAAAATTAACACTCAGTCCATCCGGAATTACCGTTTTTAATATTCCTTTTGTATAGATTCCACCGCCCAAATTAACTGCTGTATTATAAGTTATCTGGGGAGAACTTATTACACTAACCTGAGAATCAGTATCACCATAGATGGCGCCGCCGCTTTGTGCTGTATTACTCTTAAAAATTCCTCCCCAAATTGTGAGCGGACCGGTTGTATATATTGCTCCTCCCTGAGAAGCTGTATTATTAAAAATAGTGGTGCCTGACACTGTCATTGTTCCTGAATTAGATATTCCTCCACCGTAAGTTGCTGTACAGTTCTCAATTCGTACCCCGTCAATCAGCATACTGCCAAGATTATAAATTGCTCCTCCGTATGTCCAACTACTATTTCTTATTACTGCTCCTGAACCTTCCAACTGAAAATCAGATGATCTGTTCTCGATTCCGCCATTTTCATAAATGACACCTCCTAAATCAAGTGTTACACTATTTGTTGTATCAATTATAAAATGACGTTTTCCATTTCCCTTTAGCTTTGCTCCTCCATAAAACGTCTTTGACCGTGTCAGTCTGATCTCTCCTTGAAGTTCAACATCTCTTAGGATATTAACCGTGGCGTAATAATCATTCTCCATTGCTTCTTTGAAATCGGCATAAGTATAGACATCTTTA
>JAUUNJ010000526.1 GCA_030844625.1 Roseburia sp.
ACTGGAAGATGTATTTTTATATTATTTTGGAGAGAAAGCAGGTGATGAAAATGCTACGCTATGAAATCAAAAAAGTGTTTTCTAAATCAAAAAATAGAATTGCTGTTATCGTATTATTCGTAATACTGGTGATAACAAGTATTTTAACGATTAACAAGGTGGAATTTGTTGATGAAAACGGAAATTCTTCTGTTGGAATTTCGGCTTCAAGAGATTTAAGAGAAGCTAAAAACCAATGGGCAGGTTATTTAACCACTGATACATTGAGTAAGGCACTGGAAGAAAACAAGACAATTAACAGTTCGAAAGAGGCATTGTCGGATGACATTACAGAGCAAAATAAGGCATATGCAAAAAAGCAGGGCATAGCTGGTATTATGGATGTCATCATTTATGCATTCAGTGATTATAGAGATTACAATTATTATGTGCCGGATCATATTTCTGATGATGAAGTTGGAACTATCTATGAAAGAAGAATTTCTACTTTAAAAAATTGGCTTGAGTCTGGAGGAGAAACATTTTCGCAGGCAGAAAAAGATTTTATGATTCAGAAATATGAAGAACTGAAAACGCCATTTTACTATGAATATATAGACGGTTGGTCTGCATTATTGCAAAATATATCAACCTTTATTCTGATGCTGGCTTTAGTCATCGGTTTTCTGGTATCCGGGATATTTTCGGATGAATTTCAGTCAAAAGCAGACTCCATTTTTTTCTCTGCACGATTTGGAAGAAGCAAGGGGATTTCTGCAAAGGTAGGAGCAGGATTTTGTATTACTACAGGATTTTATCTGATGTTTATATTTTTATATACGTTTATTGTACTTTTTGTATTAGGTGCAGACGGTGCAAACTGTCCAATCCAGTTAGATTTGTGGAGAAGTGTTTATAATATTACTTTTTTACAGGCATATCTTTTTATTGTTGTTGGGGGATATATTGGAACTGTATTTGCTTCTACGCTTGCAATGATTGTATCAGCACTCACACGCTCTACTCCAACTGCGATTATTGTACCATTCATTGTGTTATGTGCATTTCCGTTTTTAAGCAGAATTATTACATTGCCGGGATTATGCTCGTTCTTTCCAGACCAGCTATTAGAAGTTTATTTAGATATTAAAGAAGCTGGACTTATAACATTGGGAAATAAAGTAACCACAATAGCAACCGTTATTGTTCCTGTATATGCAGTGACATGTCTAGTTTTTCAACCTATACTGTACAGGGTTTACAAAAAGGTGGAGATAAAATAATTGAAACGATATAAAAGACGAAGAAGATTTAAAGTTAAAAAACTTTTTATCCTCTTATTTATAGTAATGTTATGTGCGTTGGCAGGAAAGTTTCTTAATTCATTTTTTACAATGCCTTTTCTTGGTAGCATAACACATCATATAGCCAGTGAAGATAATGGCTGGAATTTGATTCTTGTAAATCGTGATAATTATATTCCTGCTGATTATAAAGTACAGCTTACAGAATTATCAAACGGTAAAAAGGTTGATTCCAGAATTTACCCAGAGTTGCAGGAAATGTTCGATGACGCAAGAGCACAAGGATATAGTTTATTTGTCAGAGAGGGATATAGGACACAGGAAGAACAGCAACAACTAATGGACGAAAAAATAGAAGCATATGAAAATGAGGGGAAATCAAAGTCAGAAGCAAAAAAACTTGCAGAGCAATGGGTGGCGATTCCCGGAACAAGTGAACATCAGCTTGGTATTGCGGTCGATATAAACGCAGATACTACAAAAAGTTCAAGTGATGATGTTTATAAATGGCTTGAGGAAAATGCTCATACATATGGGTTTATAAAGCGTTATCCCTCAAATAAGACGGATATAACAGGTGTTATAAATGAACCTTGGCATTACAGATATGTCGGGAAAGAAGTTGCGTCGGAAATATACTCTCAAGGAATTTGTTTGGAAGAATATATAGATACACTAGACTAGTATGGAGGTTGAACGTATGGAATGGATTTACTGTCCTAATTGTAATAACAAGACACGAATAAAAATAAGATTAGATACGGAATTGATAAATTTTCCATTGTTCTGTCCGAAGTGCAGACATGAAACTTTAATCAATGTTAAGTGTGGAAAAATAGCTATTATCAAAGAGCCAGACGCTAAGACGCAGAGCCGATAATGCCGAGAACATATATCTTGGGTTATCGGCTCTTATTTGTTAC
>JAUUNJ010000527.1 GCA_030844625.1 Roseburia sp.
TCTGTTTGATCCGGATTTCATATCCAGAAGCTTTTGACACCTTATTCCAGCGGGTATCAACCATTTGGGTAAAGGAATTGCATGGGGCTGCATGAAACTGCATTTTATCTTTTTTGTATGTTTTTACATGCTTTAGATAATACATTTGTATATGTATATCATCACGCGGTAAGTATTCTTCAGCATAAAAAAACGCTTCGTCTTCAATATCCCCAAGTTTTGTTTCACGGAAATCTTTTTTCCCCATATTCTTTCTGAATTTGTCCAATTCTGCTTCTGTAGTCAGCCGGTTCTTAAAAGCCGTAATCTTAACTGTTCCAACCTTGACTTGGTTCTTTGCGTTGTAGTTTTTCTTCGGGTCCTGCATAAATCCGGTTATCGTCCTTGTCTTATCTATTGGAATGTTGTATGCTGTTACTATGGCTGCGGCAGCCAAAACCAATGCTGTTAATTTTTTGATGTTTCTTAAGAAATCTTTGTTTCTTCTCATGATTGCCTCCTTTTAAGCGATTAAAGCATATATTTCCGTTTTTGCAAGACGCAAGACAATTTGGTGTATGTCGGGTTATTTTCACTTAATTTCCGGAATATTTTCCAGAGAGACTGCGGTTATATTGATGCAAGAAGTGTAAAAATTCGCGTATGCATACAAAGAATCTTGGTTTACAAAAGGTGGCCAATTTTCTAAAGGTGTCCAAAATTCTAAAGGTTGCCAATTTTCTCGTACATTTTCAGCAGTCTCAGTTCCACCTTCATAAAAATCAAGATTTCTATCTCTAAAACTCTGAACTATTGCTGCAAGTATCTCCTTAACTTCCTTTTTAGTTGCTTCGATTTTACCCATCCAGCTACCTTGATCGTCCGAGTCATATATTGCAATAATCCATGTTTTTCTTCTATATTCTTTGCTAAATTTCTTATCCATAAATTTTCTCTATCCTTTCCAATGTCAGAATGTCACCCCAACTGCCTTTTTTTCAAGCCTGTCTGCTTCCTCGTTACCATCAACTCCTGTGTGTCCCTTAACTTTTATAAAATTCAGCTCAACAGGGCTTTTTCTCATAACTTTCCACAAGTCTCATATTTAAAATATATAATCTCTTTCATCTTTTTCCTTTATTGGTTCAACGCTTTAAAGTCTTCTTGTATGGCATGATATTCATCATCGGCAATGCTAATATTTAGTACTCCTGGATCATCTGCAGTCACAATGCCTTCCGGAAGATCAAACTCTTCAGTGATAACATACACTGAATCTACTTTCTCTGTAAAATAAATATAATCAGTAGATAAATAAGCATGCTGATTCTTCACATTGCCTAGCGCAAGTAATAAGTTCTCCTGCAAAGCAACTAAATCCTGCAGTGCTGACACTCTATGCAAAAGTTCCTCTTTTAGCTTCTTATTGTGAAGATATAGGCGATTTACTTTTGACATAACAGGCCCAAACCAGATAAATCTAAAGCCAAGGACTAAAGCCCCGCTCATGCTTATCATCCCTATGAAGACCAGACCACCAGACCAAAAGGTAGTCCAAAAGGTAAAATTATTCGTCAGCCATTTTATAAAAAACTTATCGTAAAAAACTAGCCAACACATTGCATACACTATTGCAAGCAAACATGCTGGTATTAGCAGTAGTACGCTTCTATCTCTTGGTAATTTCACTGCCTCAACTTTATCCTTTAGATCCTGAACTTCCTGTAATGAGACAGAAGTTTTCTTTAATTGTAATCCACTTATCATAAATCCTCCTTGCTATGTGAAGTCTCACACGACCGAGGTCGCGTGCTTCCATACCTGTTTTTCTGGGGCATGGACTCGCTGACTGAAAATACAGTGATAACACCGTAACTGCACGCTGTTTAAACGCGCAGCACTGCATTAAGACTAATGAGATCAGACAGTGTGCAGGTACTTCTCTTCGAACACCCTGGAACTTTTGCCAGGATGCCCTGCTGTTCCGTCACCGGAACAGTCTTTAACAATTCTCTTATAAAATATCGTGCCCCCAATGTTATATGATGCATTGAGGTCATCAAAGGCATAAGGAACAACTGGATTATCCTTTGTCTTGTGAATCATGGATTCCACGTAAGTCTTCCTTTCCAGTTCCTTCGGTATGGCAACAATCTCCGTCCAGCGGTCCATGCATACAGAGATAAGGTAATCCACAGCTCCACGGTACAAACGGACAGTATCAT
>JAUUNJ010000528.1 GCA_030844625.1 Roseburia sp.
ATTCAGAAAATTTGCATACTCTTTAACAAGACCTTCCATATAATTTTCCTGCCAGTCTGATAATCTTTCTCGAAATAATTTCCAATCCTTTTTGCTTATGTTCATGATTTTGAACCTCCTCAGTCTCATGTTAGTCTCAACAAACAATTTCAGAAATGAAACTGACTTGAGACTACAACTTTATAATCCACCTGAAAATGCCAGTATTATCGCATTTTGCTATATCATAGAGTCTCACTCAGTCTCAAATCTCGTGAGACTTTGTTGAGACTAACTCCGGAATATCCTTGAGTGAAAGTTTGGGTGCCACAATGAGTGCCATATTTACTGTCATTCACTTACTTAATTTTCCATTCTCCACCATTATCCGGACCTTTTCGTTCTATGATATCTTTATCCTTTAATTCTGATATATATCTAGCAATTCTTCTATCCGTAACGTCTAAGGCTATTCTTAATTCATCAATAGAAATATTCGGGGTTTCCGAAATCATTTTTAGGATCTCACATGCTTTAGCAAGCTTCTTCTTAGAATACTCTGGCATTAACTTCTTAATTTTTTCTTCCGAAATTTCTATGACATTTTCTATGACATTTTCATTCACCTGTGTTGCATAATTAGTGCCATAATTCAGATTATACAACGTTAATGTAAAATCATCATTATCCGCCTCAAAGACTGGCATCTTGGTCTCATCAAATTCAACCTGTCCCTCATAGTCTGCCAATATCTTCTTAAATCCACTGCCTCTACGCTCCATGCATTTCAAGCGGCTGAATATATCAGCTAATATCGGATTTCTTCTCTTTGATGGAATTTTCAATAAATCTTTTCCTTCTAAAGATATCCCGCTTACGTAAACGCACCATAGCAAGTACCTTGACAATCTTAAGCCACTTTTGCGGCCTGATATAAATTTTATTTTCGAATGTTTTCCGGAAGCGCTGGTAACCATGGGAGCAGTTCTTCCAGAAATTTGCGGTCTATGTCTTCCATGTATTCCGAGATTACGGTCAGCAAATGTTCAAAGTACTCGTAGGATTTTAAATTGTTTGCCTTTGCTGTTTCTGCAATACTGTAGATCACAGCAGAAGTCTTTGCTCCGTTTATGGTATCAATGACCTGTTAGTTCTTTTTTCCAATGCAGAAGCCGCGGATCGCACGTTCTGAGGCATTATTATCCATCGGAACATCTCCACCTTCCAGGAACACCCGCAGATATTTTCCCTGGTTCAGAAGGTAAGTAAATGCAGCTTCCAGCTTCCCTTTTACCACGATCTGTTCTTTTTTCTGTTTCAGATGCAATGCCACTATAATTTCAACAGATTCATTACCAGTTTTACCATCACTTCTTTTTCTTCTGGTTTTGATTCTGCAATCATCAATGTAATTGCTACTAACGTTCCATCACTGAGTCTCTTCTCTCCATCCAAGAACAACGCATTGTTCTTGTCTAAAAATTCCAAGAACAGTGATGCGGCAATTCTTTTACAACCATCTGCATATGGATGATCCTTTATCATAAAATACAATAGATTCGCCGCTTTCTCCTCCAAGGATGGATACGCATCCTGTCCGAATACACTCTGGTAAACTGCGGCAATAATTCCTTGTACCTTACCAGTCTCTTTTTCTACACCAAATACATCTGTTTTAAAAGAATCTTTCATCTGACCAACCATCTGAACACACTCTTCATAAGTAATGCGGTATACTGGAGTACTTCCCTTTGGCTTACTTAATGCCTGGTGGTCATATTGATCCAGAAGAATCAATGCATCTGTGTATTCATTCACAGCTCTGAGCACATCTTTCTCCTCTATATCAAGTGCATCTGCAAGCATCCTTGACTGAATATCAACTGTTTTCTTAAGCGCCTGAAGACGCTTTTCATTGATTGCATAGCCTTTCAAAATAAACTGTTTAAGAACATTATTTGCCCATTTTCTGAAAGCTATACCTCTTTTAGAATTAACTCGATATCCGACAGACAAAATCATATCCAAATTATAAATTTTGGGTTTTCGTCCCCCTGTACTTCTGTCGGAAAAACCGACAGAAGTCTCATCCAGTTCTCCTGAAGCAAGAATGTTTGAAATATGTTCGCTTACTGTAGCGTGTTTAACATCAAACAACAGTTGCAACGGTGTACAAAGGGAACATAATAAAAAACTTAATAATGGACTGCCAA
>JAUUNJ010000529.1 GCA_030844625.1 Roseburia sp.
GGGGGAATATTTTCATATTTTATATAAATTTTTTCATATATAAGCCTGTATTCATATCTTGTCACAAATTCTGAATATCTATAACTTCCTCATCTGTAATGCGCTTTCTTTTTGAGCGATAGACCATCTCAATAATCAAAGTAATAATTGCGCAGGGAAATCCCAATATCATTGCAGGATACATAAAAATCAAAATTGCTCCTGCTGCCAAAGCGAAATTTCCCTCCTCATCAGATATTTCATCTTCCTGCTCCACCACATAAGTTTCCGTGACTGTAGATGATGATTTATTATTTTCCATAACTACAACACCCGGTACAAAAAACAGCGCTGCTGTAATAAACGGTAATGCAAACATAATAATCGGTATTGCAAATTTTCCCCGCTTGTCATTCTTTGATATATGTACCTGCAGACAGATAATTCCGACAAATGCACCTACCACAATAATCATTCCTATCAGTAAAAGTATAATTTTAATCATATTCATCATTATTCTCCTTCTTTTCTTTTTTTCTATATTCATTAATTAAAATTTTTGCCGCTTCCGGCGCCACCTTCCCCTCTATGGCAAGACCTTTAATCAAACGAATATATGAAGAATCTTCCGTATCGTTGGATTTAATTTTTTGAATTAAACGATCCATCTTTAATCTCACTGTAGGGTAAGAAATCTTATATTCCTTAGCCAGTTCTTTAAGCGAACCTGAAGCAAGAATAAATTTTTTCATAAATGTATAATCATTTTCATCCAGATCTTCTAACCATTGTGGGATATCTTTTACCATGATGAGACACCTCCCCTAAAAATTCATCAAACGTGTTTAACAATATTAATATATACTTTAACTTTATTAAAGTCAATACGGTTTTTTAATTTTATTAAAAAACGGTTCAATTTTATTAAAGTTTGTTTTGTGATAAAAGAAAAGGCAAATTCGAAATTACCTCGAATTTGCCTCCTGACTTATTTTTTATTGTAATGGTCTAAATAAGCGTCATATTATGTAAATCATCTTTCTGCTGCCTATTCTTCATTCTCTTCTGCCGGTTTCCACGCCTTTCCAAAATTAACATCCTTAAATAAAGCGGCAAGACCGGTAATCTGCTTTAACCGAAGTATTTCATCCCGATCCATACCCAGATGCTTCGATATCCACGCATCGGAACGCCCCAGTTCATGCAATTCTTTTACAATATTACTCATTAAATCCACATCATGGCTTCCTCTTGCACGATTATGGCGGATTGTACTTGCCATTCTTTTATCCAGAGATTTGTCAATCACAGTAACCGGCAACATACCTTTTTCCCTTTCATAAATATCTGTATGCTCCAGCATAATCCGGTAGCGATGAAATCCATCCACAATAATATATTCATCTTCCCCTTTGTTATAATAACAAACAACAGGCATTGTATATCCATCATTTTTTATGCTTTCATAAAGCAATTTCATTTCTGGTGGTGCCACTGCATTGGGATTATAGTTATTGGGTTTTATTTTCTCCACCGGAACCGGAATTACATTATACACAGGACTTTTATATTCCATAATCCATCTCCTCTATACCTTTGTATTTCTGTCGGATCATATCAATCCGTTTCTGTTGCTGTCTGGTCATTCCAAATCCCATAAATCGGCAGATATGGTCATTTTTTAAAATGCAATAACACATCCTCTTCCAGCTTGGAATATCCTTTGTTGACTTAATATCATCCGTATCATCAGGTATTTTCTCAAGAAATATAACTCTTGATTTTTTACTTAAAGTGTAATTAGAGACACCGTTTCTTCGGATTTTATATCCATGCTCTTCCAGCTCCTGAATTGTTTCTTCTTCTAATCCGCCTCCGGTCTTATGCCAAAATTCCATTGATGTATTAAATTTCTTTGCATAATTATTTCGTAGTCTGGTTGGCAATGTGTCCAAAAGAAACATTGTATAAGATTTCCATGTATGCCCCTCCGGAAGAGTAATGTTCCGATATCCCATAGCTTTTGTTCTTCCATAAATACTGGTAAAATTTGCTCCCTGAACTCTTCCTACCAGTTTTACCCATATTTCCGGATCAATTACCCTATACAGATTAAGTGCATCTTTGGAATAATCATTAAAAGGGGATGCCACACGCATCTGAGAAACATTTAATCCTGCCATATAATAAAGGTCATATAAATGATTA
>JAUUNJ010000530.1 GCA_030844625.1 Roseburia sp.
TCTTATTTACAGTTTTATTTTTCCCTAATCATTATACACATATTTTTAGAATAAACAAAGGGGTTGTTTCAAACAACCCCTTTTCTTTCTTTACTATGCTTTTCTTCCACAGCAATTTTTATATTTTTTTCCTGAACCGCATGGGCAAGGATCATTTGGATATACCTTTTCAGACTCACGCTGTTTAGGCTTTTTCACACCCGAATCATCCTTGTTTGTTCCTGTTACCTTTGCCACTTCTTCACGCTCAACTGTCTGTTCCACCTGAATATGGAATAACGTCTTAACTGTATCAATTTTTATATTATTAATCATATAGCTGAACATCTCAAAGCCCTGAATTTTGTACTCCACTGCCGGATCTTTCTGACCATAAGCCATAAGTCCGATTCCCTGCTTCAACTGTTCCATATCATCCAGATGATCCATCCATTTCTGGTCAATAACTCTAAGCAAAACTATTCGTTCCAATTCTCTGATATGTTCAGGCTCAGGGAATTCTGCTTCCTTGGCTTCATAGAGTTTCACTGCACCCTCTTTTAAAATCTGCTTAAACTCAGCCTTAGTTAATCTTTCTAAATCCCCTTCGCTGATTTCCAGTTTAAATGGTATAATTTCAAACAAGGACTGATTCAAACCAATCAGATCCCAATCCTTAGGCTGCTGATCATCCCTCGCAAACATATCAACCTGAGATTCAATAATTTCATTCATCATCTTAACAATGGAATCTCTCATATTTTCGCCGTTAAGAACTCTTGCTCTTTCTGCGTAAATAATCTCTCTCTGATCATTATTAACCTTATCATATTCCATAAGATTTTTTCTGATACCAAAGTTGTTTCCTTCTATCTTCTTCTGAGCTCTCTCTATTGTATTGGTCAATGACTTATGATGTATTTCTTCATTTTCCGGAACACCAAGAGCATTAAATACCGACATTAATCTCTCTGAACCAAAAAGTCTCATAATATCATCTTCGAGAGAAAGATAGAATTTAGATTCACCTACGTCTCCCTGTCTACCGGAACGACCTCTCAACTGATTATCAATTCGTCTGGATTCATGTCTTTCCGTACCTATAATTTTAAGTCCGCCGGCTGCCTTTGCCTCTTCATCCAGCTTAATATCCGTACCACGCCCTGCCATATTTGTTGCAATTGTAACTGCTCCATGCTGACCTGCCTGTGCAACGATTTCAGCTTCCATCTCGTGGAACTTAGCATTCAATACTTTGTGCTGCACACCTTTTCTCTTAAGCAGTCCACTGATTTCTTCTGAAGAATCAATGTTGATTGTACCAACCAATACCGGCTGCCCCTTTTCATTGGATCTTACAATTTCATCAATTACCGCATGTAATTTTTCTTTCTTTGTCTTGAACACAGCATCTTCATGGTCAATTCTTGCAATTGGTTTGTTTGTAGGAATCTCTATAACGTCCATGCTGTAAATATCTCTGAATTCTTTTTCTTCTGTAAGAGCAGTACCTGTCATCCCCGCCTTCTTTTCATACTTGTTAAAGAAATTCTGGAATGTAATTGTGGCAAGCGTTTTACTTTCTCTCTTAACCTTTACATGTTCTTTCGCTTCGATTGCCTGATGTAAACCATCAGAATATCTACGTCCCGGCATAATACGTCCGGTAAATTCATCTACAATCAGAACCTCATCATCTTTTACAACGTAATCCTGATCCTTGAACATCAAATTATGGGCTCTCAAGGCAAGAATCACATTATGCTGGAGTTCAAGGTTTTCAGCATCGGCATAATTGTCAATATGGAAAAATTTTTCTACTTTATCAATACCCTGAGCTGTAAGCGTTACAATCTTGTCCTTTTCATTTACAAGAAAATCTCCATCCTCTTCTATATCAACACCCATAATAGCATCCATCTTGCTAAGTTCCGGATTGGCTGTACCCCTCTCCATCTGTCTTGCAAGAATATCACACATTTCATATAACTTAGTAGACTTTCCACTCTGACCGGAAATAATAAGAGGTGTTCTCGCCTCGTCAATCAAAACAGAGTCCACTTCATCAATAATACAATAGTGAAGTCCGCGCTGCACAAGCTGTTCCTTATATACAACCATGTTGTCTCTTAAGTAATCGAAACCTAATTCATTATTTGTAATATAAGTGATATCACAATCATATGCTTCTTTTTTTGCTTC
>JAUUNJ010000531.1 GCA_030844625.1 Roseburia sp.
GAAACACCGATCTGAACATAATCATATCCTTTCAGATGATATGTTTTATCCTTATTCTCTTTGAAAAAATGGTATACAAAATTTTCTTTTTCATTTTGCGTATAATCATTTGATAACAGCACCTTCTTTAATTCATCCTGTATGTTTAACAAGCGTGAATTATTTAAAAGTTCGCTTACCACTGCATAGGCAAACTCCTGTTGTTGGTTATCTGATAATATTGGATACGATGGATAATTGCTATTTTCCTCACGGGGCAATTTTTCCTCGGCCCTTTTTAATTCTTCCTGAAATGCATTATATGCGGCATTACGCTCCTCCTTGTCCTGTTTCCACTGCGGATATGCTTCTTTTTCTCCATCTAAAAACAATTCATCCGCTTTAATGTAATTACAAATACGTCTTGCAATTTCTTTATATGAAAATGTTCGTTCCAAAGGAATTTGATTTCTTGTATCAATTTTAATTGTATATCCTTTACTCGGCGCATGATCAGTTCCAAATCCAGAATACCCATATCCTCCAATTCCAAATCTATTTTTTAAATACTCTACTACAGAGGACATGTCCTTTCCCATTTCAGACGTGTCAAATAATTCTCGTCTGAAAAGAACATCAGATTCTGTGATTCCTTTTAAGTGAATAGCCTGGTCAATTGCATCGTTTGGAATAAATGTTGGAACCAATTTGTCAATATGACCTGGAAGCTGAAACTTATATCTCCCATTTAGGTACGCTTCAAGATGATCAACACGGTCCGATTTGCAGGCATATTTCCAATGACAATCGATTTTACCATTTTCATATTCATTCCAGAGTTGCTTTGCATGATTTAAAAGAATTGACCCACTTTCATGATTCTTTATAACCTGCCGGACAGTCTCCATAATGTTGGGAAAAATATACCCATTTTTATTAAATGGTTCTGGCAGCCTTTCTTTAGGAACATCAAAAGCATCTTGAAAATAATATATAATATCCGTTACCACCTCTTCCTCATCCACTTGAGCTGCTATTATTTCTTCTTCTGCATCAAGGAAATGGTTACTTTCCACCATATCATAGATATGCTCTTCGACATCACTCCATGAAATAATTTCTGTCGGATGTTGTCTGCATTCATCCCCATATGCCAAAAGCATTCCCTGCTCTTTATCATAGTAAACACTGATCCGCTTACCATCTACTAAAAAACCGAGTGCTGCTCCACCATATGCTTGTTTTATCTTTTCAATAGCTGCATTGATTTCTTCAATTTCCCATTCACTATTTCCCATATTCCACCGCGTACTATAATAATTAAATACCTCATATATTGCATGGTGATTATATCCAGCTGGTCCTGATTGTAAAATTAGATCAATAACTTCATTCGAAATTCGTCCTTTCGGACTAAACAACTTCTTTTTTGTAGACTGTGACAAATCAATATTTCCAACGGCTTCATTATCCTCTGATTTACTGGTTAAATATGTAAATAGATCTATTTGTCCTGATTCATTTGCGGAAATCCGTTTATCACTTTCTAAATTATCAGTGGTTTGTAAAGAATTTCCTTGCTTATTACTTCCATAATCTGCTCCCTGATTCTCTGTTCCGCCAACACTCTCTCTGGAAAACTCATTGTCTGAACCTTCATCTTTTCCTGAAGATTTTTCTGCATCGTATCGTACTGCTCCGTTGCCTGCGCTATCCTTTGATCCAAGAGGATCTCCAACTTCCCGTTGCACACCATAAGAGGCATCAGTTCTGGATAGTTTTCCATCAGATAATTGACTATCATTCTCGCCCAGGAATTTTTCTTGCTCAGAATCTGATCCAGATCTCCATATACTGGTGTTCGTTCCAGTCCCAGATACTTCAGTGCTTCCTTTTCTGTCATATTCTGCATTTTCTGTATTTCCGGATCCATTTTGATCTGTTGCTCTGACTGATTCTGCACGATCTCCTCTATTTCCAACATGTTCATCTCTCATTCTCCTTTTCTCACTAATCACAAAATCTCTGATATATTGTAGTTCTTCTGCAGATACACGTTGAACCGCTTTCAAGCATTTCATAAAAAGCATATCATTTAAATTACCATCAGTGTCGATAAAATAATTTTCAAACGTAACTGCAGATTCCTTTTTCACTTCATATCCAACATCACAACGCTGCAGAACTATTT
>JAUUNJ010000532.1 GCA_030844625.1 Roseburia sp.
TACGGCTGATGCAACAGCTCTGAATGAAAATGCAGGTCTTGCATTGAATTTTGGTTATCTGGAAGAAGAACTTAAAAAGGCGGGGTATAAGGCAGAATACACAGGCTTTGGACAGGGTGGCACTGCTGTAAATGAAGCACTTGCCTCCAATCAGCTTGATTTTGGATTTGTAGGTGATATTCCGCCAATTGTTGCACAGAGTAATGGTCTCGATATTCAGGTGGTTGCATCTCTGAACACAGCATCTGAATTAGGTATTGTTGTGGGAAATAAGTCAGGAATTAAGAGTGTCTCTGATTTGAAAGGGAAAAAGATAGTTGCAGGTTTTGGAACCGTAACCTATGTATATCTTGTTAATCTTTTGAAAAAAAATAACATGAGTATTGATGATGTAGAGGTTATTAATGATATAGCAAATGGAGCTACACTGGTGGCTTCTGGTGATGCGGATGCAGTTATTTCCTCCGGAATTGGAATATACATGTTTCAAAATGCCGGAATAGGTGAAATTCTCACTTCATCAAGAGAAGATTCCTCTCTTTCTGCACAGTATTTTGCCTACGGGAACACCAGATTTATCAAAGAAAATGGTGAGGCAGTTAAAGCTATCATCAGGGCGCTTGTTCGTTCAAAAGAAAAAGCGAACTCTGATCCGGATGCAGCATATAAGGCACTTGCAACAGAGGAAAGACCGGCTGCTGTGTTGGAGCAGGCATATCCAAGAGATATAGGATTTGATATATTTGATCCATATCTGACAAAAGCATCAAGAGATAAGTATGAGGCTACAAGCCAAATACTGTTTGATAATAAAATCATCACATCGAAAGTTAAGGCAGAAAATATTTTTAACACAGAGTATCTGGACGAAGTCTATAAGGAATTAGGACTTGATATTCCATCATAATGTAGAGGGTAATTGTTTCAGAAAGAAGGGGAAATTAGAAAGAAATAAAGGAGATTAGATTTATGAGCGAAAAAAAATTCACAGGTCATATTGGCAGAACAGTTGCCGATACAGACTATCAATATGAAACAATAGAAAAACATCCCAAGGATTCCCCCAATGTTGTATATATTCTGCTGGATGATTTGGGATTTGCAGGACTTGGATGCTATGGTTCTACTATAAACACCCCAAATATGGACAAACTGGCGGGGGAAGGACTTCGATATAACAATTTTCATACCACAGCCATCTGTTCAGCGACCCGGGCATCTCTGTTAACCGGTGCCAATCACCATGCAGCAGGTGTGGGATCAGTAATTGAAATGCAGACAGGATGTGAAAATGCCTCCGGGCACATTGATCCATCCTACGGTACAATTGCGGAAATACTAAAGGAATATGATTATGCCACATATTTATCTGGTAAATGGCATCTTTCCAGTCAGCATACCCCATCTGGTCCGTATGATAACTGGCCGCTTGGTAAAGGCTTTGACCGCTATTATGGATTTTTGCTTGCAGAAACGGATCATTATCACCCTCATCTGGTAAGGGACAATTCTTTTGCAGAACAACCGAAAAGCTGTGCTGAGGGTTATCATTTGACAGAAGATATTACCGATAATGCAATAGATTTCATTTTTCAGCATCATAATTCCTTTCCGGAGAAGCCGTTCTTCTTATATCTGGCATATGGTGGAGTTCACGCACCACATCATGCTCCGAAGGAATATATTGATAAATATAAGGGTAAATTTGATGAAGGCTGGGATCAGATTCGAAAGCAGTGGTTTGAAAATCAGAAAAAAATAGGAATTATTCCGGAAAATGCAGAACTTACGGATCGTGCTCCCTTTGTGGATTCATGGGATGATTTAGACGATAAACGCAGGAAGGTTTATGCAAGACACATGGAAGTTTTTGCAGGAACTCTTGAATATACAGATGCACAAATCGGGCGCTTTATTGACTATCTGGAAAGTATTGATCAGCTTGACAATACAATTATTGTATTACTATCTGATAATGGTGCAAGTCCGGAGGGAGGAAAAGAGGGCAGAATTAACCGTTATACCGGAATCGATATTACTGAACTTGACAATGAGGCAGAGTTTGCATTGGAACATCTGGATGAAATCGGTGGTGAGAATTGGTTTAATCAATATCCCACAGGATGGGCAAACGCATTGAATACTC
>JAUUNJ010000015.1 GCA_030844625.1 Roseburia sp.
TAACGGCTGCCGGAGCGTTATTTACAAACTTTTCATTGCTCAATTTCTTTAAAACCTTGGTCTGTGTAATCTTTGTTTTACCCGGTTTCTTAACATCAGTCTGTGTTTTTGTAGTTGTTGGATTGGTAACTACCGGAGCTGTAGGATTTTCATTTTCCGCCGGTTTTGTTGTGGCAGGCTGTGTTGGTCTTTCTGTTGGTTTAGGTGTTGTTACTTCTGTCTGGACAACAACACTAATCTCCCCAGAGCTACGCTCCATGCCATTTACCATAGCACTAACACTTATAATATGCGTCCCCGCTCCTACTGTAAGACTCTTTTCATTTACGCCAGCATTTTCTGTCAATAAATAATTTCCATCCATATAAATGTTATAGACTGCACTTTCATCTGCAATGTCATCCCATTTTACAACAATTGTATCAAATTCCGGTGATACGGCAGAAACATTTGTCGGTGCATCCGGAAGAAGACTTTCTGCTCCCATAACGGCAAGTTCACACAGATGATATCCATCAGAACCCCAATTAATACTTCCATCAGCGTTATAGTGTCTTCCATAATTTCCTGTAATAATATGATATTTCACAAACCTTACTGTGCCCTGTGTATATGCTGTTATATCTAATCTGTCATTTCTGAATACAGGTCTTGTCTCACCAGAGAATGTACTGAATTTTGCATCCTTTACATAAAATACCTTTTCATATGTACCCTCTTCTCCAGTTGCTGATAAGTAAATCTCATATTCAGTAGCTGCATTTCCAGTACCTTCATACATGGAAACTACAGAATAAATATCATTTTTATTATATTCTTTTCCTAGGTCATAGATAATGTTTGCCTCATCCTGATCCGGTCTGGTCTGTAAATATCCTGTGTGATGTGCGAAATCTGTCCATGTTCCATTATTTAATGCCCAGACACCTGCACTGATATCCTGTGACCCTTCCAGATAATTGTCTCCTGTATTATCATTATCGCAGGTGGCAGTAACTTTGCTATGTTTACTTTTCAATGCAAGATTCAGAGATGTCTTCAGATAGTTAATATATCCATCAACAACAACGCTCTTTGTAATTCCCTTTGACATCCATCCATCTTCTAAAGTACTTACTTTTATCTCATAAGTCCCTGCCTCCATACCGGCATACTCATATTCTACACCGGCCTTTGCCTCTGTGTTAATATTTTTACCTGCAAAGCTTACAACATAGGTTGCATCTTCCTGATTTTCTCCCGCAACAATTGTATATTTAATTTTTTCTAAGTTTGATGTATCTACTATAATATCTGCGGCATCCGGAATATTGGAACCTACAATAGTTGGCTCATCAGTGTTTGCAATAACGCCCACTTCATTGACAACATAGCCCCATGTACTCACGCCTCCGGAAAGAGTTACCTTTACAAATCTTACAGCCTTCTCTGTATAATTTTCAAGGGTATCCAGTGGTACTCTGTTTGTTGCACAGAATTTTTCAGATGTTCTGGACAAGTCATATCCTGTTTTCTCTCCTACTTCTGTATACTGAGTACCATCCCGGGAGAATTCTACCTTTGTGTCTGATGCATAAGTGCTGGCATTTGAGTATGCCAATACCACTTCTTTCATTTCTGACGGAGTATAATAGTCGCCCAAATCAATAACAAAATATTGTGGTGAACCGGCACCTGTCCTCATGGCGGTATCGCTTCCCTCACCCATATTAAGTATTCCATCTAATGCTCTTGCTGCGGTATCCAAAGAATGTCCATCGTATATACTCTTCATTTCAACAATTCTTGCAGGATAACCATTGGTATAAGAATTGGCTATATTTCTCTTCATTCGTATGAGACTTGAAATATCCTGGATGGTAACACTATCACTGAATATTCCTTTGGATGCAGCTCCGTTATAACAGGCAACTACTTTAACCGTATAATTACCCGGAAGCATATAATCCACTGTATAATCTTTTCCTGCCTCAACACCCAGTCCAATAATTTTGCTATCTACAGCACTCTCCAAAGATACAATATATTTGTAGTCTTCTTGATTTTCGCCTGCCTCAACACGATATGAAATCGCATTAAAATCAGGCGAACTAACGGTAACACCGGCTGCATCATCACACTCTTCCACTTCTACCTGGGCAGCATTTCCATCCGTATCCAATACTGCAATTTCCGTCACCTGAATTCCATATTGATATGAATGAGGATAATACATTCTCAAATATCTGACAGCTGTTCCTGTCGCATCTTCCAATGATGTTACTTCTATTAAATTGTTATTTGTACATGCGTCCTTTACATGTGTTCCGGGAACCGACTTTGCATCTGTAAAGTCGAGTCCATTTGCAGAAATCTGAATTTTATATCCCTGAACAGGTATATCTCCATCATTGTTTTCTTTATATCCTACTACTAATTGGTCTAATGTGGATAAATCATATACCGCCCCTAAATCAACCTGATAATATGTTCCTGCTTTCCCCCATGTTGTGGCTGTATGGTCACCGTTCGGGGTGAACTTTCCATCTGTAAGACAGGTATCATTCCCTTCCTGAATAGACGGTGCAACCTGAACTTTCTTGTTCAGTGCCAGATTATACTGGGCATTGGCAACCATTTGCTCTGTTGTCATGTCTGCTTTTACATTTTTATTCATAAAAATAGCAGACGAAAAGACCATTGTCAAAGATAATACCACTGACAACAGTTTTGATAATGTTTTCTTCATATACTGTTCCTCCTATAGATAAATTTTATCTTCTTAGGAACACAATTTCCTGACCTTTCAACTGTTTTAATTATACAAAAACGGATTTCATATTTCAACATGAAATCCGTTAACTTTTTTACTAAAATCCAAAGACAAGCAATATATTTCTTCATCCTCACTATTTCCCGGCTAATGTCTGTTTTTCTATTCCTGTTTTTCCTCTTTTAATAAAAACTCTCTCAAAAAAATCATATTCTTAATACAGAAATCGGATTTCCACCAATTTTTTGCAATCTCAAATTCATTATAGTCTGTCCACCATTGCCACGGTATTGGATAAGAGCCATCCCCACATTGGCTCTCCAAAAGAAATTTACATTCCTCTTCCACAACTTCTTCATTATCAGAATAAAAAATACTATTCCCTGCACGGATAAAATCCGATGGCATCGCAACATATTCCTTTCTCCATTTATCCCCATCTCTGCAGATTTCATAATTGACCTGTTCCTTCAATTTTTCTCCAAACTCATCCATATCGAACAGCTCTACATTAGCTTCACGACAATATTCATAAAGTCTTATAAAACATAAAGTAACGTGTCCCTCCTGAAAAGGTATTGTAGAGATAAAGTAGCCATAAGCCTCCTTTGCAATTTGACAGGTAAAGCGATAAAACTCACTTTCTTTATCGCCATATTTCAAAACAAAACCTGCAAGGCAGGCTGTTGGATTATATTTAAACTCTGCTTCATTTTCTCTGTATTCCCACCATATCGCATGTGGATAATTATTATTAGACGGCACAGTATTTAGCCACTGTTTATGTTTGATATCAAAATCCAATCCACTTGAAAGATAATTAAGTATTCCTCTGATAATAGGATGTTCCGGCTCTGTAAAATCTATTTCCCGCAATATCTCCGTTGCAGCCCATGTCTGAATTGGAGATGAATTCGGATTAAAATAGTCTGATTCTAATGCATATGCAAATCCTCCATCTTCATTCTGATAAGCAGACAATGCCGATAGTACCGCTTCTTTTGAACCATTCTCAAAATGGTACTGCCATCGTGCCAAATCAACAGGTCTGGCATTGCGGCAGATATATTTTCCTGCTTCTTTCAATACTTTATCCTTCATTTTCCATTCCTTTATCATATCTCTTTGTCATCACTATAACCCATAAACGCCAGCCGGGTATAAATTAACACCAGCAAGCCACCTCCGTTATATTCCCACATAACGGGCTGTTAGTAATGCTCTAAAAGTAAAATTTATACTTTGCTCCTAATTTTTTTCAATATCCACTCTACATCTCCAAACTATTCCGTTTAACAGTGATACCTTTTCATTAATTATTAAGGGATTTCAATCGATTGAAGCTCTGCATGACGTATCTTCTCCACATAGCTAAAAAGCAGAAATACCTGTGCCGGTACATAGCATGTCCATACCGTAAATACAGCAATGCTATGTATTGGAGGCATTGTTACAATGGTACGAATTAAAATGGAAAAATCGCAGCCAAAAAACAATGTAATTCCCAATGCAAATAGTAAAGTTTCTCTGCTCTTTATTTGAGATTTTTTTATCCACGCACAAAATACATTCACAGTTAACTGTGCCATGTTAGCCATAGCAATAGCGTAAGTAAAAGTAAGCATTTTTGTATACCATAAAGCAAATAGCAGGGCGCCATATAAGATTATGCGTGCAGATACACTTCTACGGGTAAGCCCAATATAAAACATATAGACACTTTCCACAACGAAGAAAAAGAAGTATCCCATAATATAAATGCCATTAATAAGACAAAGAAAGGTATCCGCTGTCAAAGTAAAGAGAAAAGCCAATGGAATTAAATTTTCTCTGGAGTTCAAGTAACGCCCATACTTCAAATATAAATATGTAATCATTAAAAAATTGCAGACAATCACACTATATCTGATTATATCCAGAGGCCTTTGCACAGAAAATTGCTCTGATACTTTTATTGTCAGAAACAATATCAATTCCAGACCGACATATGCTCCCAAAATGAAATTATCCTTTTTCGTCATATATTTCCCCCACTAACTTATAATAATTTGTTTAATCATTTCTTACATGTCATTTATCATTATATAAAATCAGACAAGATAAAGGAACGCCATTTTTCGTCTATTAAAATATTAATAATTTCCTAAAATCTTCGTGTTCAATGCCTCCGCATTAATTCCACTTAAGGCATTAATAACCCCCGCCTGGTTCGCCTTTCCCTCAAACTCGACATAAAAACGATATTCCCATTTTTTCTCCGGAATCGGTCTGGACTGAATGCTGGTCATATTTAGATCATTATATATAATATGAGATAGCATCTGATACAGCGTACCGCTCTTATGAGGCATTTCAAAGCTGATACAAATATGGTCCGCATTGCGTCTGGATATTTTCTTTCGGCTGATAATGATAAACTTTGTCGTGTTTGTTTCGTTAAAATTAATACCCTTATGTAAGATTTGGAGACCGTAAATCTCCGCTGCATTTTCGCTGGCAATACATGCCTTGCTTTTGTCATGCTGTTCGGAAATAAATCGTGCACTGATTGCAGTATTTGCTGCATTTACCGTGCCCCATCCATGCTCTTCTATAAACGCTTTGCTCTGCATCAATGCCTGAGGATGGGAATACACCTCCTTAATATCTTCAATCCTTGCACCCGGAAGACCACAAAGACAATGTTCGACTTTTACATCGAAAGTATCTACGATATAATTCTGGAATTCTACCAAAAGATCATAAACATCTGCCACAATTCCCGCAGAAGAATTTTCAAAAGGAAGAACTGCATAGTCCGCCTTACCATCACGAACATATTTCATTGCTTCTCTGAATGTTGGTACACTACAGTATTCTGCCTTACCGTCAAAATATTCTACTGCCGCCTGCTGTTGATATGCCCCCGGAATTCCCTGATACACAACTTTGATATCATCCATTGGAAGTTCCTCCACAATATCAAAACCGATATCATCATTTACCCCTTCTTCCGTGAGAAGTTTATACTGCATCTTTCTGCTCATTGCCATAATCTGTTCAAAAAGTTCCTCCACACCATGAGCATAAAATCCATCAGATGCCTTTTCTTTCAAAGTTTTAATCTTGTCCAATTCTCTCTTTCTGTCAAGAACCGGCTTTCCCGTATTCAGTTTGTATTCTGCAACATCCTTGCATACTTGCATTCGTCTTTCAAAAAGCCTTATAATATTGTCATCAATTTCATCAATTTCTTTTCTGCTTTCTAATAAATCCCTCATGGTATTTCTCTCTTTTCTCTATGAATATTTATATTTTTTCACTAGCTGCCGCACTGACATACACACTGTTGTGTCAATCCGTAATTTAACTGTCAGCGTTGTTCATTATCGCGCTATTTACTCTTAACTCTTACACTCAACTTCTCATCATGCATCCACTACATCCCTGACATTTGTTATCAGGTTTTAGTTCTTCCAGCAACTGGCTTACTGTCTTTTTATATATTGGGTGAACGGCATATGATGCAATCTGATTCAGCGGTTCCAGCACAAACAGCCTCTTATGCATTTCAATGTGCGGAATCATCAAATCCGGCTGCTGGATTATTTCATCATTGTAAAGAACAATATCAATATCTAAAGTACGTGGTCCCCAATGGACTTCTCTTGTCCTTTTCCCTTCAGCTTCAATTTGATTCACTCTTTTCAGCAATTCCTGTGGTGAATATAAAGTTTCTATCTCCACACATCCGTTCAGAAAGTTATCCTGTTCCACAGGTCCGTAAGGCTCTGTTTCAATAAAATTAGAAACTGCCCTCACCCTGCAATTATCATCATCATAAAGTGCATCAATTGCTTGATTTAAATATGCTTCCTTATCTCCTATATTGGAACCAATGCTCAAATAAGCCCTGTTCCACTTGCGGCTGACAGACACAGCCACATTCCCAAAAGGCAGTTTAATAGGTGCATTGGGTTTATTAATCGTAAAATCTATCCCTTTTATTTTCGGAAACTCTTTCAGCAGAGCTTTTGTTGTCTGTTCAGCTACCGCCTCAATCAGGTCAAACCGGTTTTCTGTCATAAACTTATGAATGAACTTACAGACCTTGGAATAATTCACTGTGTCTTCCAAGTTGTCATTAAGTCCCGGCTTCTTTACATCACTATATAACCTGGCATCCACATAAAACTTCTGCCCGTTGATTTTTTCATCTTCATTGCAGCCGTGGTAAGCAAAAACCTCTAACTGCGAAATTACTATACTATCCATATCTCTACGCTTTCCTGATTTTCTCTGCCATCATCATTGCCTGATAATTCTCTTTGACATCATGCACGCGGAAAATCCGGCATCCTCTCTCTAATCCCATAACCGTTGTTGCCACAGTACCTGCCATTCTGTCATCTCTGTCCACATCAAGTGTAAGACCTATTACCGACTTCCTGGATGTTCCAAGAAGAACCGGATAGCCAAGTTCCAGCAATTTATCAACATGCTTAATTATCAAAAGATTCTGCTCATAATTTTTGCCAAATCCGACACCCGGATCAAGAATAATCTGGGAATCCTTTACCCCTGCTTTGTGGGCAATTGAAACTGATTCTTTTAAATCCTTTACTACATCTGAAACAAAATCATTATACTCTGTATTATCCCTATTATGCATAATGCATACCGGAAGACCACTTTTTGCAACTATCTTTGCCAGCTTCACATTGGCATTGAGCGGATATTGTTCCTTTTCCTCAAGTAAAGTATTTTCTTCCTGCGCTGTCAGGTTTCTTCTTGCAAACTCCGGATCTGCCTCTGCTAAAACCTTTGACACCTTAAATCCCCAGACATCATTGATCAGATCACATCCTGCTGCAATTCCCGCCTGTGCCACCCCCGCCTTATAAGTATCAAGGGATACCGGTACATCAAAGTTCTTTTTAATTGCCTCTATGACAGGAACAACTCTTTCTATCTCTTCCTCATCACTGATTAAAGTATATCCCGGTCTTGTAGATTCACCGCCCACATCAATGATTTTTGCACCATCATCTATCATCTGCTGTGTATGTTTTAATGCCGCATCCATGTTGTTAAACTTTCCACCATCAGAAAAAGAATCCGGTGTAACATTTAAAATACCCATGATAACCGGTTCATTCTCCAGTTCAAAATTATATTTTCCTATATTCATATATCCTATCCTCTAAATATTGCAAGTGCATCACTTCTAAGCTGCTTGTCCTCCTGAAACTGTCCTGTTGCTGCAAATGTGACAGTTTTACTGCCCGGCTTTTTAATTCCTCTTGCCGACATACACATATGCTCTGCTTCAACCATTACCAGAACACCTTTTGCACCTAAATACTTCTCTAATGCCCGGGCAATCTGGTTTGTCATCTGTTCCTGTATCTGCAAACGTCTGGCATAAACCTCAACCGTTCTTGCCAGTTTACTGATTCCAACTACTTTTCCATTAGGAATATAAGCAATATAGGCTTTCCCATAAAAAGGCATCAGGTGATGTTCGCAGGTGGAACAAAACGTAATGTCCTTTTCTATGACAACATCCTCATTGTCACAGGTGAATGTTCTGGATAAATGCTCCTCAGGTTCTTTGTTCATACCTGCACACAATTCCTCATACATTCTTGCCACCCTTTGTGGGGTGTCTTTAATTCCTTCTCTGTTTACATCTTCACCGATACCTTCTAATAATAGCTTTACTGCTTCTTCAATTTTTTTCTTGTCAAACACGTCAATCTCTCCTTTCGGCTTTAACTGTTTGCTTCATTTTTAATAATAGACTTTAATTTTCCAAGATAAGACAATGACCCAAACGCCAAAATCATATCTGACACATTATCGTCTATAGTTCCTTTTGCCAGTTGTACTGCTTCTTCTATGGAATGTGCACACTGCACATTATCATTATACGTTCTTAAGGTTTCAGCAAGCTGTTTTCCATCCAGAGCACGGGCATGATCCGGTGTCACCGTAATAATCTTTTCTGCACAACCTGCAATTATCTCCGCCTCACTGCTGAAATCCTTATCAGCCAACACTCCCATTATAAAGGTAATTCTCTTATTTGTAAAATACAAATCAATAGATTGCTTAAGTTCTTTTACTGCCCCCGGATTGTGGGCGCCATCTATCACCATGAACGGAACCTGACTGACAATCTCTAATCTTCCACTCCAAAAGGCTTTTTCTAATCCGCATTCTATATACTCTTCCAGAACAAACCCCTGTTTTTCAAGTATCAGTGCGGTCTCGATTGCCGTAGTTGAATTGACGATCTGATAAGTCCCCATAGTGCTTAATTCTATATGATATTCAGAATTATTTGACGCTCTGTATTCAAAGTAGGTCTTATAATTCTCTATTTTAATATGATATGGTTCTTTGGTTTCACAAAATAATGATTTTTTTACTGTTGCTGCTGCCTGTACAACATCCATTGCCTCCTTACTCTGATAAGACATGACCACAGGGCAGTTTTCCTTGATAATTCCGGCTTTCACACCTGTAATCTGTTTTATAGTATTTCCCAAAAACTGCATATGATCAAGACTAATTGTAGTAATAACACTGCACAGCACCTTGTCAAAAACGTTGGTAGCATCTGTCTCTCCACCCATTCCACACTCAACCAGCACAATATCACATTTTTTTTCCTTAAAATAAAGAAAAGCCATTGCCGTCTCAATCTCAAAAGGCGTAGGATGTGCCATCCCCTCATTTACCATTTCATTACATTTCTCTTTGATCACAGTAATAATGTCTGCCAGAGAACCTTTGTCAATATAATCATCATTAATTCTGATAATTTCTCTATCATCAAAAACAGCCGGTGAGCTGTAACGTCCTACCTTATATCCCGCCTCCATCAAAATGCTTTGAAGAAAAGTAATTGTTGATCCTTTTCCATTGGTTCCTGCAACATGTACAGCCTTTAAATCCATATGGGGATTTCCAAGTCTCAACAACAAATTACGTATGGAGTCCAGCCCCAGCACACTGCCAAATTTATTAACTTTGTTCAGATAGTCTTTTGCCTCTTTATAATCCATGTCTATTACCTATGAAAAAAGGAACTCAAAACAAGTTCCTTTTTCTTTACTCTCAATTTACAAATAGAATTTAATGTTTTTATAGTTAATTTTAATCCACTGTATTCTCATAACTGAGATATTTTTTCGCTACATATCCTACATTCTTACCCCGCTGTACTTTACACCAGCTTCCCTCTTCACTTATGATTTCCACTCTCTTTCCTGCACCGATCGTAGTAATAATATCGGAATCCGTATTCGGCTCTTTTCTCAGATTCAGTGCGTCTGTGGTATACATAGCCGCCATTGTTGTTGTCTCTGGAATTGCTGTTGTTTCTTCCACTGTTGTGGCCTGAGGCTTTGTGGTTGTCTCTTCCTTTTTATTCTTGCTCTTGCCTGATGAGCAGGAAATACATATTACTATAATAAGCAAAATTACAACTAAAACACCGCCAATACTAATAAGCATAGTATTTCTTTTTTTAATCTGCTGTGCACGCCTGATTTCCGCATTCCTTCTTCTGTTTTCAAGCAATCTTTTTGTTTCTTCCTCATATGTTTCTGCCATAATACTCTCCATTCTGCCGTTTCATACTTACGGCACAAATCCCGGTGGAAAAATTTTTTCAGACTACCACCCCTGTTTCATCTTCCGGTCTCAGTCTTCATCCTCTATGATCTCATCATATTCTCCGTCTTCAACCAACTGATCAAAAACTTCTGAAACTAACTCAAACTCTTCTTCAGTTTCTATATTATCCAGTCCCGGTTCTCCGTTCTCATCCTCGAAATATCTGTAAATATATATTTCGCCTTCTTCATTATCAGCGCTCTCTAATGGAAGTAATACAATATAATCCTGCCCCTCCACTTCAAAAATAGTAAGTACCTGGCACTCAACTTCACCATCGTCTTCTAAATCTAATGTTACAAATAATTCTTCATCCTCATCAAAATATTCATTATTTCCCATATTTTGCACCAATCCTTTCAACCTTACCTACTTTTCAGCCGGTATGTAATATCACTTTAACTTTAGCAGAATAACCGACAAAATGCAACAATAGGAACATTAGTTCATTAAAAATTAACATATGCTATCCAATCATTTCAGATTTTTAAGAAAAACCTGTCTGCACTCTGTACTCTGTTTTCATATTTCCTGGCTGCTTTCTAAACTCTCTGAAACGAACATTGATATTTCCACAGAACATCCCAGACTTTCTTCCACTCCATATATATTCAGAATTTCTGCCGCTCTTGTCATTGCCACATAGAACACACGCCGTTCTTCCTGAAACTCTCTTTCCCGGACCGCTTTTGATGACGGTACGATTCCCTGATTTGCATCAATTATAAATACAGCTTTAAATTCTAATCCTTTCGAGCCGTGCATTGTCATAATATTGACCTTTTCTCTATTTTCCTCTTCTTCCTGTATCTTACTCTGCATATCAATGTATGCCAGCCATTCTTTCAATGTGGTGAATTTTAAACTTTCTTTTTGAATTTTGTCAAATTGTTTGATCAGCCCCGTCAATTTAATTTTTCTTTCCATTGCATACTGCTGCAAATATTTCTCATATCCCGTTCCATTTCTTATATATGTTAACGCCGCCGATGGATTAAGCCCTGCAATCATTTTCAAATGAAACTGTAACTGCTCAATCTGCTTAAGAACTTCTCTGTTATGTCTATACACCCTCTTTAATCCTTCGAAATCTATCTTTTCCTGCCCAATGACCTGTCTGCTTATAAAACGTGAAGGTTTATTTAGTATATATATTAAATCCTTATTTTCGCTCAGCCAAACCTTTTCATTACACAGGGCTGCTTTTATATAGGCAATAACATCCTTTGCCACCATTCCCTGATAAGCAGCATTTTTACCTCTGGCATTATATGTGTCAATCATTTCATTACAAAGAAAATCCCGGACTCCCGTAATCTGAATATTATTCCTTACAAGTATAACAATTTCACCTGGTCTTATTCCATTCCTGATATATTTCTTAATCTGACAACACAGATATTTTAGTTGTTCCCCCTGACTGCCAAACTTTCTTATATCCGGACGTAATCCTTTCTTTTTTAAGGATACAATCTGCTTGTCAAACCTGTTTTTATTGTGAACAATAAGATTGCGGGATAATTGCACAATATCGGGGGTTGACCTGTAATTAATATTTAGAAAAATCTCCTGTGCTTTTGGATAATCCCTTTTAAACTGAAGCATAATTTCCGGACACGCTCCTCTGAATCCGTAGATTGACTGGTCATCATCCCCTACAACAAAAATATTATCTTCCGGCGATGCCAGCATTTTAATAATTTCATACTGAATTTTGTTAATATCCTGAAATTCATCAATCAAAATATACCGGAAAACATTCTGCCACTGTCTTAAAATATCTTCTCTTTCCAATAACAGTTCATGACACCTGAGAAGCATGTCCTCAAAATCTATCTTTTTTGCCGACTTAAGTTCTTTTTCATATTCATAAAATATTCTTTTAAAATTTTCCCTCTTACAACATTTTGGCTGGTACTCATCAATGTTATACATATTCCCCTTAAGTCTGCTGATTTCGCCCGAAACACTTGACACGAAATCCTGCATGGAATCCACATCCAGTTTCAGACGAATTACAATCTCTTTCAGAAAGTCGTATTTCATTCTGTCCGAAACAATATTATCACTTTTATAGTCATAAGCCAGTCTTAAAATCCTATAGTAAATACTATGAAAAGTTCCAAAAGCAACCGGATAACTCCTGCACATTTCACCATTTTGGTCCATAATATAGTGAAATCTTTCTTTCATATGAACAGCCGCCGCCTTGGTAAAGGTAACCACTAAAATATTCTCCGGAGACACGCCTGCACGCTCTATTAAATTTTTAATTCTGTGGGTAATAACTGTAGTCTTTCCAGACCCGGGACCTGCAAGAACAATGGCAGGTCCTTCTCTATGGCTGATTGCCTGAATTTGTGATTTATTAAACATAACAACCTTTCCGGTTGTGTTTCTCTCCCAAGTACTAAAAGAATATCACCCAAAAACTGATTTGTAAACAACCTGCCGGCATATTGTCTTTACATTATATTATTTTTTTCCCACTTACCATATATCGTTTTCCCCTTTGATTTCTTATATGGTCTTATTTTTAGATAATTCATCTGCTTATAATTTTTTACCGTAATCGTTGTTCTCTTTTTGTTTTTCTTTACTGTAACCTTTTCCACATTTTTCTTAAAGTTTTTATCACTGCTCAACTTGATCTGATATCCGGTTGCTCCGCTTATTTTTACCCAGTCTAATTCGATTTTTGTTTGTCCTTTGTCCCAACGGGTAGTATCAAATATATCCAAACCTGTTTTCTGGTTTTTGAATTTAGTCCTATACGTAATGATTGTATTATTATTTATCCCATAACCGTCCGCAAATGCATATCCACTGATATTTTTTGCAGCCCCTTCAACAGTAACTGCTCTGGATTTTTTATTCAATGGCGAAAATGCATATGCGCCAATTTTTGTAATAGTTTTAGGAATTGTAAGCTTTCTCCACTGTGTTTGAGCAAAGGCACTTTTCTGAATTTCCCGTACATTTTTCCCCAGTCCGTTTTTTTCCAGATTTAATTCCTGACACCACTCAAACGCTCTTTTTTTGATTACCGTCACTGTATTGGGAATATTTACTTTTGTGAGATATCCGCAGCACTCAAACATAGACACGGGAATTTCCACCATACCTTCCGGTAATACAACTTCCTCCACACCGGAATTGGAAAAAATACCCTCCCCAAAAATTTCCACTCCTTTTGGTACTTCCATTTTATTGATTTTCCCACAGGCTAAAAAAGCATAATCACCTATGCGTTTCAAACCAGCCGGCAAATTAATCTGTAATAATTTTTCACATTTATAAAAGGCATATGCGCCAATCTCCGTAATATTATTATGAAGCCGGATACTTTCTATCTGGTCATTATAATCGAAACCTGCCTGTTCAATTTCGTCAGATTTATGAGCAAAGGCGTAGTCTCCTATGATTTTTACAGTATCCGGAATCTTAACTTTCTTTTCATTCCCTGTATATCGGAGCAGTAACCCATCATCTGTTATATACATATCATCCACATATTTAATTTTGTCCGGTAACTGTGTCATAATATTTTTAATGTGGATAGTATCAATAGAATTGACTAAATTCATAATACTTTGGCTATCCAGTTCTTTTGAATGAATTATAATATCTTTTATCTGTGTTATTCCTATTGAATACTGAGTCTTATAATTTATATTATCAATCCGTTTCACAGACTGGGGAATTGTAATCTTCTTTAGATTTTCACATCTGCAATTTACATCATCGAAAATATCTCCTGCATTTCTGTAAGAATATAAAACTGACTGCAAACAGAAATCTGTACATCCATCTTCTATTACAAGTTCCTTTCTTCCAGACGGTACTCGCACAATTTTTTTGCCATCTTTGGAATAAATAACGCCATTAATACTTTTATAATTTGGATCAGCTGCCATTATATTCAGATTGTCCGCCTGAAGATAAGAAATATTTTTTACAGATAACTTTGTATTAAAATTTATTGTCTTAATATTGCTCCACTCTGTGACCGACTGTATGAGATTCTCATTCTCCTTTGTTTTTAATTTAAAATCCCCTGGCATCGTGACAATTTTCAACTTTTTACAGTCACTTAATGCATTCTGCCCTATTTGCTTCACCTGAGAAGGTATTTTAATCTCACTAATTTTCGTTCCTTCAAAGCTGCACCATCCAATTTCCTCTACTGTACTCCCAATAGAAACTTTATTTAAGTTTTTACAATAATAGAATGCGTATTTGGAAATAGAAGTTACTCCCTTTTTTATTACTACTTTCTTAATCTTTTTGTTCTTTTTAAAAGTCATTGACGACGGCATCTTTCCTTTTCCAGAAATTGTCAATGTTCCGTCTTTCAATTTATAAGTAACCGATGACTTTTTTGATGATGCCCAAGTATTCATAGTCGGAACCATTATAACTGCCATAGCCATTACAAACACAGCCGCCAAAATCTTTGATATTTTCTTCATTCTCTATTTCTCCTTTTTTTATATATTATGAAACGAACTGCACACAAAAAATATTGCATGGGCTACAAAAAAAAGGATATATGGTTTTTACACATATATCCTTTGGAATATTCTTCTGCTTAATGACAATCTATTTTGCCAGCAGTTCAATACCTTTTTTAATTCTCTTAATGGATTCCTCTTTTCCAATTACTTCCATAATTTCAAAAGCTCCAGCCGGTGTCATCTGCTTACCTGAAACTGCAGTTCGAAGCGGCCACAATGCCTGTCCGTTCTTACAACCTTTTTTCCCAATATACTCAAATACAAGATCATGAAGTCCGTCCACAGAATAATCATCTGTTCCTTCCAGTATTGGAAGAAGTTCCTTAAGTACTTCCAGAGAATTTTCTGAATTTGTCTTCATTTTCTTGTGAGTGTACATTTCTGCACTGTACTCAGGAAGCTCCTGAAAGAAATCTACCATTTCACAAATCTCAGGAAATACTTCGATACGGGTCTTAACCATATCAAGAATTTTCTTCAAATCAATGTCTTTTGTAATCACCTTTGTAATATAAGGTGTTGCTAATGTATAGAACTTATTGTCGTCCATTGCCTTAATGTATTCACCATTCATCCATTTCAGTTTCTGAATATCAAATACAGATGGGCTCTTGTTGACCTTGTGGTAATCAAATTCTTTTATCAGTTCATCCAACGTGAAAATTTCTGTATTGTCTTCCGGACTCCATCCGAGAAGTGCAATATAATTAACCACCGCTTCCGGCACAAATCCCTGTTCAATCAAATCTTCATAAGATGCATGTCCCGAACGTTTACTCAATTTCTTATGGTTTTCGTCTGTAATCAATGGAAGATGAATATACTTCGGTACTTCCCATCCAAATGCTTCATAAAGCCTCTGATATTTCGGAGAGGATGAAATATACTCATTCCCTCTTACCACATGTGTGATTCCCTGAAGGTGATCATCAATTACATTGGCAAAATTGTATGTTGGATAACCGTCTGACTTAATCAATATCATATCGTCAAGTTCTTTATTTTCGACTGTGATTTCTCCGTAAAGTTCATCCATGAAAGTTGTTGTTCCCTCTGTAGGCATATTAATTCGAATAACATATGGCCTGCCTGCATCAAGATTTGCCTGTATTTCTTCTTTGGAAAGATTCAGGCAATGCTTGTCATAAATTGTAATTTCCTTACCGTCCTCTCCCACTGATGTTTTTAAAGATTCCAGTCTTTCCCTGTCACAGAAACAATAATAGGCATCTCCGCTTTCAATCAATTTTTTAGCATACTCTAAATAAATCCCTGAAGCCTGACGCTCACTCTGGATATAAGGACCATATCCTTTATCCTTGTCCGGACCCTCGTCATGAATCAGCCCTGTCTGCTCCATGGTCTTATAAATAATATCTACGGCACCTTCAACATAACGCTCTCTGTCCGTATCTTCTATTCTTAAAATAAAATCTCCGCCCTCATGCTTTGCAATTAAAAACTCATACAGAGCCGTCCTTAAATTACCTACATGCATTCTACCTGTTGGACTTGGTGCAAATCTTGTTCTTATCTTTGACATTTCATTTTCTCCTATATTTAACAATTTTCTCAACATGTTACATTATACCGTCATAGCAGAGAATATTCAATATTCATCACATCTAAAAAGCTCTCTTTTCTTCTCAATCTTATTTATAAAAAAGAATCCCCTTGGTACAATCTTTCGCCAATAAGTATGGCAGATTAATTTCGTATTACAGAAAAAAGCTGCCTGTCAGGCAGCCTATCAGTTCAATTATTTTAATTTTTTAAAATACTCTACAGCCTCATTCATTGAATTCTTAAAGGAATCATCCGATGAATTATCAAACAAGAATAAATTCTTAATTCCATCCGGAACTGAGAAGTCAAGTCTCTGAACATACTCATCCCAATGCTCAAGTTTCCATGTATCTCTATCAGAATTACGTGCAATCATTCTCTGTCTGCATACCTCAACCTGACACTGTACCCAGACAACTACTAATTCAGCGCCTTTTTTCTTCAAAAGCTGCTGTCTTAAATTCTCCATATATCCGGGAGTTCTTACTTCACGGGAATATGGAGCATTGATAAACACCGTGTCATTATACTCTAATGCTTCCATTGCAATTTCCATGATACAGTCATATTCATAATCTCTTATCTCTGCTTCAAAGAAGTCGGAACTTCTGTTGTACTCTTCATTAGCAACAACAAAAATCTGCTTTGATAATACAATAAGAGAATCTTTATCAAGATACACACAGTTCGGCATTGCCTTTGCTAATTTTTTTGTTACAAATGTCTTTCCACAAGCTGGTGGAGATGTTACTAAAATTAACTTCTTCATAATTACAAACCTCTTTTATATATAATGTAAAATCGTTACAAATCTAACCACAATTTTCCCTATATAATACCACCAATTACCATTTTAAGTCAACACTATAATACTATCTTTTCTATTAATTTTTATCCAAATATAACCTAATCGGTTTGTTTATTCTCAATTCTGTTTCCGTTACAATACAATCATATGCCATAATCATGACTCCGGCATCACGTGCTCTAATCAATGCTTTTGAAAATTCCGGATGTGTTGCCCAATTTGGTGAGAAATATTTAACCCCCTCCATTTGGATGACAAACATAATATACGCCTCATATCCTTCTTTTTTTGCTTTCATCAAATGTTCAATATGTTTCACCGCTCTCTCACTTGGAGCATCCGGAAAAAGAGCCGCACCATCCACTTCCAAAGTTACCCCTTTCACTTCCATCCATGCTTTTTTTCCATCACCCTCAATATAAAAGTCAAATCTGGACTGGTGATAGGTTTTCTCGGGAATTATGGTTGTTGTATTGTCATAAAGGCCATTTTCTGTCAACCATTCCTGCACAACTTTATTGGGTGCCTGTGAATCCATGTTAACGATTCTATCTCCTTTTTTCACTTTTACCAGATCAAATTTAGTTTTTCGGTTGGGATTATCCGATTTTTGGAGAAATACTTCTGCATCCGGCAGTAAAATCTCTCTGCATCTTCCTGTATTTTTCACATGAACAATTTGTGGTTCCCCCTCTATTTCCACGTTAGCAATAAATCTATTAGGTC
>JAUUNJ010000533.1 GCA_030844625.1 Roseburia sp.
AAAAAATTTCATTGAAAATCGGGGTGAAATGTTACAACGCTCGGACATTTCAAAATTATTATTCAACTACCCTTAATCGAGCTACAATACTTGTTTTTCTAAAATAGCGAAACGAAACATGAGGAACTATAATCGCCACAACGCAAATAACAATTCCCTCTAATATCAACGGGAAAATCGTAGGCTGTATTGTAAACAGCCATAAGTCAGGTTGATTAAAGAAAGTAGGAAGAATTGTATTTGCAACAATAAGAGAGAGAGGTAAACCCATTACACAAATCAGAAATGCGTAAAACAATCCCTCCAATACGGTCAATTTGTTAATTTGTTTTTTCGTCATTCCGATGCTCTCTAATGTAGCAAATTCCCGTTGCCGGTTTATAATGCCCGTTATAATGATGTTGGAAAAATTCACAAGCCCGATACTTCCTAATAGAAACCCAATAAGGCCACCTATGATAAAAATAGTTTGTTTTAATCCATTCATAGTTTGTGCCAATGTTTCAGACGATGCATATTCAACGGTAGGCAAAGAATTGATGTACTCGGTCGCTGGCAAAAAGTGTTCTTTTTCCACATCAAACACATAACTCATTATGGCTGGATTGTTATACAATTCCACAAACATCTCATTACTCATATAGAAAATAGGACAATCGCCGCCAACATCAGTGTAGCCAACATTCTTACCCGGAGATTCTACCAATGAAAAATCAACCACTGCACGCGCAATTACCGAAACCGTTTTATAAGGCAATCCATCTTTGTAAATGGTAACTTCCTGATTGAGCGGACAAAGAAATTCAGGAGATTCATTTGGGTTGATCGCTGAAATTTCTATAACATAGTTTCCACTTTCCAAATATGAGGTTAGTTGCTGTATATCTGTTTCTCCCTCAATGAAATTCAATTTAGGAAGTATTGATTTTTCTACCCCGTAAATATTGCAAAGAGGTCGATAATCAACACCGAGTTTTACTGGATAAGTTCTGCCATCAACCATACCACTTCGTATAAGGTGATTATCTTCTGTGTATTCGTCTAATACTTCCGTGACCAAACTACCATAATCATAAGTAACACTGACATCATCCAAAGTGTTTTTATAAATTCGACTTCCGTTCAGCACAGGAATATTATTTTCAATATCAGATATGATTTCATTACTAACAGAATCATCTTTAAATCGAAAACCTTGCACATTAGAAAATGTGTTTGGGCTTGCCACAACAAAATCAAATGAGGTAACAGAAGATACATATTTTTTAACATCAACACTATTTCCGATTGCGATTGCACTGTTTAGGAGAATAATGCAGAGTATCATGGATAAGACGATAAATATGGTACGCTTTGAATTTCTTCTTAAATTTCTCCATGCCATTTCTATTATTCTATTCTTAAACGAAAGACGATTCTTGTTGGCACTATGATAATTGTCTTTTTCATAGTATCTGGTTGCCTCAATGGGCGAAATCGTAGCTGCAATTTTGAATGGTTTCTTTATGCTCACCCAAACAGTAATCGCACTAAATATCCCGGCAACGACAAAAATAATAGGATTAAAACTCAAGTTCACAGAAAGATTGTGATACTCGCCTTTCATAAAATTAAGAATCCACGGAAGCATAAGTATTCCTACTATATATCCTAAAATCAACCCAATAGATATACCAATTATAGACAGCCAAAATGCTTGCTTATAAACAATTCGCTTGATTTGCTTCTCCGTTGTTCCGATTGTTCTTAATAAGCCATATTTCTTTATTTCTTGAACAACAGAAATCTCAAAAATATTGCGAATGAGCAAATAGCCCGTTATTACAAAAATCATAATAAAAAACAGGGCTGCTATTATGGCAATCCAATTTACAGATGTACCAGTGGATGGGCTGGTTCCCCTAATTTGCAAAATAGTTGTCTGTATAGACTGGATCGCTCCAACACATAAAGTCGTTACAGAAGTAAAAAGCATTGATGTTAAAACGATTGCTATTACAGCAACAATATTTCGTAATTTGTTGGCTTTGAAGCTTCTTTGCGCCAGCTTCTTTGTAATGGCGCTGGTGTCATTTTCAAAAGGCCATGTCATAGTTGTATCACCTCCATATTTGATAAGGGTAT
>JAUUNJ010000534.1 GCA_030844625.1 Roseburia sp.
AAAACTTTTGAGAATACTGGAAGATAAGAATAATACAATAATAGAAGGTGTGAAAGATTTTGATTTGGCACAGACATTGGAATGTGGTCAGTGTTTTCGGTTTTATAAGCAGAATGAGGAAGATTATGTTTTAGTTGCTTATAAGCGCCTGCTTCATATTAAGCAGAAGAAAGATAAACTGATTTTTTTTGACTGTGCCAGAAAAACAGTAGAAGAATTGTGGATGCCATATTTTGATCTTGAGAGAGATTACAGGGAAATAAAAAACTATCTGCTGAGGAAAGACCATATACTAAAGGATGCAATTAATGAAAAATATGGTGTGAGAATTTTAAATCAGGAATTTCATGAAATGCTGATCTCATTTATTATTTCACAAAATAAGCAGATACCCCAAATAAAACAACTGGTAAGACGTATAAGTGAAAGATATGGTACATATCTTGGAGAAATAAATGGAGAAGAGTACTATTCATTTCCAGATGTGAAGATATTGGGAACAATATCGGAACAGGATTTCAGGGAAATGAAGACCGGATTCAGGGCACCATATCTATATGATGCGGCACAGAAACTGTCAAATGGAGAAATATCAGAAGCACTTTTGCATGGATTGTCAGAGGAAGATACAAGACAGAAACTTATGGAGATAAAAGGCGTGGGAGAAAAAGTTGCAAATTGCATCATGCTTTTTTCACTTGGATTTCGGGCGGCTTTTCCTATTGATGTGTGGATCAAGAGAATCATGGAAACATTGTATTTTCAGGGGGAAGATACTTCTAAAGACAGGATTAAGGAATTTGCATTAAATCTTTATGGTGAATATGGCGGATATGCCCAGCAATATCTTTTCTGTTATGGAAGAGACAGCAAAATAGGTACAGAAAAATCATAGATTTTCCTGTAATGACATAGGCGCATACACCACGGTCTCCAACAAAACAACTGTACCATACATGGCTTATTGCTAATGCGAATGTTAACAAATTGTAAAAATTTAGATTTGGTGTTGCATAAATTAAAAAAAGTGTTACTATAGTTGTTAGTGAATTGGCACTCAATGAATAAGAGTGCTAACAAAGAGCGGCGCATAGCTGCAATTGATACAGATACAGAATGGAGGTTGTTATCATGAAATTAGTACCATTAGCAGACAGAGTAGTTTTAAAACAGTCTACTCCTGAAGAAAAAACAAAGTCAGGAATTATTTTGACAAGTCAGTCACAGGAAAAGCCACAACAGGCAGAGGTTGTAGCTGTAGGTCCGGGAGGGACAGTTGACGGAAAAGAAGTAACAATGACAGTTAAAGTGGGTGACAAAGTTGTTTATTCAAAATATGCAGGAAGTGAAGTAAAACTGGATGATGAAGAATATATCATTGTAAAGCAGTCAGATATTCTTGCAATTGTTGAAGCATAGATCAAAAAGAATTTTAGTGAGACAGTCAGGAGGTAATTAAGAAATGGCTAAGGAAATTAAATATGGCGCTGAAGCGAGAAAAGCTCTTGAATCCGGCGTTAATCAACTTGCAGATACAGTAAAGGTTACATTGGGACCAAAAGGAAGAAATGTTGTTCTTGATAAGTCTTTTGGTGCACCACTTATCACAAATGATGGTGTTACAATTGCCAAAGAAATTGAATTGGAAGATTCATTCGAAAATATGGGAGCCCAGCTTGTTAAGGAAGTTGCAACAAAGACTAACGATGTGGCAGGTGACGGAACAACAACTGCTACAGTTCTGGCACAGTCTATGATTAATGAAGGGATGAAAAACCTTGCTGCAGGAGCAAATCCGATTATATTGAGAAAAGGAATGAAAAAGGCTACTGACATGGCAGTAGATGCTATTGCTGAAATGAGCAGTGTTGTTACAGGTAAGGAACAGATTGCAAAGGTTGCAGCAATTTCAGCAGGTGATGAAGAAGTGGGTAACATGGTTGCTGATGCCATGGAAAAAGTATCAAACGATGGTGTTATCACAATTGAAGAGTCTAAGACAATGAAGACTGAGCTTGACCTTGTAGAAGGAATGCAGTTCGACAGAGGATATATTTCAGCCTATATGGCAACAGATATGGAAAAAATGGAAGCAAATCTTGATGATCCATATATTCTTATTG
>JAUUNJ010000535.1 GCA_030844625.1 Roseburia sp.
GTTTTTCTTTCATTTACGCTGTGAATGACTTGTGAGAGGACGCTTATACATGCCCAATCAATGTTATGAATCGCACCACAAAATCTGCAATTTACGTTATGGAACTCACGGTTAGGGGAGGAGTGCCTGTTATGGGATGGATTTAATTGGTCTGCATCGGCAATTCGCTTTCTTCAACCGGGACTGCTTCAAGTTCATTATTGAACCAATATGAACCAATATCTGATCTTGTAAAGTATTCAAAATTGCCAGTGGAAGATTTCAGCTTTCCGTTCTTGACCCCATCACAGACATAAATCAGTTCATAGCTTGTCCCATCTGAAAGGTTAAAGCGAAAACTGGTTACATCTGCTCCTGTGTTTTCCTCAACTTGTTTTTCTTTCAATGATAAGTTCTCAAACATATCATATAAGTCTGTTATGTCAGTTTCTGCAACTACTACTTTCTTTTCCGCTGATGTAGGTACTCCTGCATAGTGATACATTTCAATATTTTCAATATCTCCAACTTCAAAAGGAAAGTCAATATTGGCTGTTTCTCCGTTGCAGCCGATCAACCCCATCATCAAAAACAGCAAGGCTGTCATACCTATCGTTTTTTTCATATCATCACATTCCTTTGTCACATTCCGATTGAATTCGTTACTGATCAAATTCTACCACAATCACCAAAAGCTTATTCTTCTTTTTCATGGAGCTGTTTGTATATGGTCTCTGCGTCATAATCCGGCGAGCTTTTCTCTATGACGTCATAGATCTGCCGAATCCGGGAGACAGGTTCTTCTAACATGTCTGCTGTGGCTTCGGCGGTGTATCCTTTTTGATGCTTTTTAATAACCTTCTCTATAATTTTAGAAGCCGCGCCTTCAGTCCTGCCGGCATTTCTGCCTTTCAATTCCGATTCCTTAAAGTCGTCCGCAAACAATTCTTTTAATGCCTCACACATATTCGATCCCTCCTTCAACTTTTCCCAGTTTGCACGCATGACTGCGTCTGCGAGTGCCTGATATAGCTTTGAGTTTTTGTTTTTACTGTAACTTTCTATAAAATTTTTAATCTCACTGCCCGCCTTAAGGTCATTCCTTAAATTATTGAGCCAGTAGTTATGCTCCTTTGACAGCTTCGGAACTATGACAAGCTGTATCGGGATGGCATCCCCGATGAGGTAGTATATGCCGCTGTCCTGCTGTTCCACTGAAAACTTCCGGTCTTGTTCCAATTTGCGGAGCATATTCCTTGGATAATGATAGCATACAAAAGTGATTGTCAGTTCATCTGCCGGGATCAGATCTACTGTCTCCGTATCTGATTTGTAAAGACAGGCGTATGCATAGGTCTTGTAAAAATCATCAATGTCAAGGTCGTCTTCCGGTGATTTGTACTCTATGATATTATACTGCCGGAAGATCCTCCCGATATTCTTTCTGAGTTTTACGTGTTTTTCATTTTTGACCAGCACATCGATCTGCATTGGCTTTTTTGAGATGAGATGTTCCGGATCAAATTCCGGATATTTTGCTTCGTCTCCGAACTCAATCTGCAGTGCCGCATCAAATGCCGGATGCCACTGGATCTTTTCATCGTTGGTATTCAATCCTATTCCTCCTTTTATGATAATAGAATATTGTGTTTTTTTCAATGCATAGGGTGGATTTTCTGTTGTTTTTTACATAAGTGGGTATGCAAAAACATCAGTCAGATCAAATGCTCCCTGCATTGAATTGTTCATCAAAATGGAATCTCCTGCCGAACCGACAATGAATTTTGAGGTCATATCCTCGACCTTATATCAGGTTTTGAATCTGCAGACAGAAACGTTGTTAAGAATGATCACGATTATGAATGCTTCATAATCGTAACTGTTATTTATCTGCGACTTTGATGTAGGCTTAGTATAAAGCAATCTTAGAATTGTGTCAATGAAAAACCATCAATCTGAATTACGAGCGGCAGAACCCAATATAGGCACTTATTCCATAACCGTGAGTTCCATAACATCAATTGCAGATTTTGTGGTGCTTTCTTAGGGTGTGAAGGGCAGATATAAGCGTCCTCTCACAAGTCAGAATTTTATATGTTAATGAAAAAGAAAAACGGTATAAACGAAATA
>JAUUNJ010000016.1 GCA_030844625.1 Roseburia sp.
CAGAATATATGTATTAAAATTACTGTTCAAGAATCTTTCCCCCGGTTTATAAGAAAATTGCTGTGTAAAAAAATAGCCAATCCAATCCTCTGTTGTATATCTGTCCGGATCATCTCCAAAAAACAGAGGTGATTCCAGTCCTGTTGTCATTGTCAAAAGATTTCTTACTGTCAATTCCATCAAATTAGTACTTGGATTTTCGGGCAGATATTCCCTGAAGCTGTCACATATTTTTTCATCCAGACTGAGCAGTCCTTCGTCCATTGCAATTCCCACTGCCACAGATACAAAACTTTTACTGACAGACCATGTATTCAGTCTGGTCTTCTGATTCAGCCTTCCCCAGTCCAAAATGGTTTTACCATGCTGGCGCACCTGAACATAATTCAGAACAACTCCCTCTCTTTTTATTTTTTCTAAAAATGCATCAAAAACATGATTAATATCCATAAATAATCTCCATCACATAATATTAAAACCGGGCTTAGATAAGCCCGGCTATTATGGTTCTAACTTACTTTTAATTTAAATTTTCTTTCATCTTTTTCTGAGTCAACTTTTGCAATCACCGCTCCGAGCCCTGCCAGCTTTTCTTCAAATCTTTCATAACCACGCTGAATATAAACAATATCATCCACTGTGGTAAATCCATTAGCAGCAAGCCCTGCAATAACCAGTGCTGCTCCCGCTCTCAAATCCGGAGCTGAAACCTGAGCACCTGTAAGACCTCCCACACCTGAAATAAATGCCGCATTACCTTCCACGTTAATTATAGCACCCATTCTGTTTAATTCATCGACATATTTGAATCTGTTCTCAAAAATGCTTTCAATAACTGTGCTGTTTCCATTCGCCATTGTGAGTACCACTGCCATCTGCGGCTGCATATCTGTAGGAAATCCAGGATATGGAAGTGTTTTTATTCTTGCACTTCTGATAAAATCTCCAGCCTTTACTCTCACAGCATCATCATATTCTATCACTGTACAGCCCATTTCAATTAATTTAGCTGAAATACATTCAAGATGCTTTGGGATAACATTTTTAACTAATATTTCTCCTCCGGTAGCTGCTGCAGCACACATAAATGTCCCTGCCTCAATCTGATCCGGTATTGTGGAATAAACAGTTCCGTGTAATTTTGGAACACCCACAATTCTAATCTTGTCAGTACCTGCACCTCTGATATTGGCACCCATGCTGTTAAGCATATTTGCCACGTCAACTACATGCGGCTCCTTTGCGGCATTCTCTATTACTGTTTTTCCTTCTGCCTTAACAGCAGCAAGCATTACATTAATGGTTGCCCCTACAGATGAAACATCAAAGAAAATGTGATTTCCCATCAAGCGGTCTGTCTGAGCATTCACCATGCCGTGATCTGTTATAACATCCACGCCCAATGCCCTGAAACCTTTCAGATGCTGGTCAATTGGTCTGCTTCCTATGTCACATCCCCCCGGAAGTGCCACTTCCGCTTTGTTGAATTTCCCAAGTAATGCCCCTATTAAATAATAAGAAGCTCTTATTTTTCTCATCTGCTCATATTCTACTACATGGGAATTTATAGTTCTTCCATTGATTGTAACACAGTGTCTGTCTACTCTCTTAACAGTAGCTCCAATGTTCGCAATGGCATTGATTAACTGGTTTGTGTCACTGACATCCGGTATATTTTCTATCGTCACGTCTTCGTCCGTCATAATTGATGCTGCAATTAATCCTAATGCCGCATTTTTAGCTCCTCCAACCTCTACTTCACCGTTAAGTGGTGTGCCGCCTTTCACTATATAACGTTCCATTATTCACCTCTGGTATCTATGTAAATTTAGTATATATCTGATTATTATAATTGTTCATTACATTTGCATCATATTTGTGCATACTTTTATACATTATAACACAATATCTTCCTTTGTAAACCTAAGAAAAGTACAATCTATATTAATATTTTATGAGTAATATAAAAAGATGTTACTTTTCTCAGGCATTAATTGTATATTTATTTTCCCTTCAAAAAGTTAAGAGGATTAACTTTTTTCCCGTTATTTATCACCTCAAAATGCAGATGGGGTCCTGTACTGTCGCCGGTTGAACCGCTTAATCCCAAAACCTGTTTTTGCTTTACATATTCCCCTGAGGAGACATTAAGCCGGGACAAATGAGCGTATCTGGTTTCCAATCCATTTCCATGACTTACCAGAACATTATATCCATAACTTTCACTATAATATGCCCTTTCTACAATGCCTTCTGCTGCAGCCACAACCTTTGTACCTGTATTTACTGCCCAGTCATGCCCCAGATGCATGGAATTCCTCGAAACTTTATCTCCAAAACCGGATGTGGTGATTCCGCCCTTTACCGGCATGACAAAAGAAATTGCCGATGATGCTCCCTTCACTTGTTGTTCCTGCTTAACAACCGCTTCTTTTGCTTGTTCATCGGCAATTCTCTGTTTGTAATTTGCATATTCTTCCAAATATATAATGTTTCTCTTTTCAATATTTTTACCTACAACAAAATTATATGCATATATTTCCATTGCAAGCTGGGAAAATATAATCATAATCATCATTAGTATCATAAACATAATGGAAATCACAAAAATTTTTTTGTGCCCCATCAGATGATTGATTCTAATTATTGTTATGCTCCTCCAATTTCCTGATTATTTTTTGAACTGTTCTTTCAATTGTGCAATGATGTTCATCTACTACGATATCCGCATATTTTTCATATAACGGTATTCTTTCATTATAAATATCCTTTAATGTCTGCCCGTCACGCAGAACAACTCCACGCTTTTTTAAATTTCCCAGTCTTCTTGTAAGGGCAGGCAGTTCTAATTTTAAATAGATTACTGTTGCAATTTCCGATAAATGTTCCATTGCCTCTTTTCCATAAACCACGCTGCCTCCTGTAGCAATTACTGCCTTATGGGGATTCAGAGATTTGTTAACATCATTTTCCACTTTCACAAATCCATCAACCCCCCGTTCTGCGATAATTTCCTTTAAAAGCTTTCCGTAACGTTCCTGAATCACCAAATCTGCATCCACAAACTGATATCCCAAAATCTTGGCAAGTATAACCCCCACAGTACTCTTACCCACGCCGGGCATTCCAATTAAAACAATATTATTCTTCATAGTATACTCCTTCTTCAGTCCTTTTTATTTCTTTCTTCGCTGCTGTCTGTTCACTCTTCACTCTTCGTTCTTCATTGTTCAAAAGGCTTGCTCTTAATACAGAGCCCTCTCCATACTTCTCCTTTATGGCATCCAATGCCTTATCCAATTTTTTTATTTTTTCTCTTGATGGTGTTTGTATTACCTTTCCATTATTCCCATCTTTCTCCAAATTCAAACTTCCTGTGAACATATCCATTATGGACATCTGCTCCGGTTCACTGTCATCTACCAGATTTGCAGTTCGCACGCCCAATAACCTTATAGGCTTTCCATTCCACAAATCTGAAAACAGCTCTTTTGACAATTTATAGATCTCTGTTCCGGAATCTGTAGGCTTATCTATCGTTGTCTGTTTTGACACTTTTGTAAAATCATTGTATTTAACTTCAACTGCAATGGTTTTTGCCATCTGCGCACCGCTTCTAAGCCGCCCTCCAACCTTTTCGGAAAGTCTGAGCAGTACTTTACTGATTTCCTCAATCTTTTCAAAGTCATAAGGAAGCGTTACGGAATTTCCAACTCCCTTTACCTCTTCCTTTGTAATATTTACCACACTTTCATCAATGCCATTGGCATATTCCCATAGAATACGTCCATGACTTTTCATATGAGATTCCAGTATGTTAACAGGACTTGCCGCCAGTTGTCCAATATTAAATATCCCCAGCTTATGCAACGTGTCTACACTTGATTTTCCTGCCATAAACAGCTCTTCCACTGGAAGATGCCACATCTTGGCTTTTATTTCGCTTCTATACAGAGTATGTACTTTGTCCGGCTTCGTAAAATCTGATGCCATTTTTGCAAGAACTTTTACATCAGATATCCCGATATTGACCGTAAATCCCAACTGATTTTTTATCGTATCCTTTATTTCATAAGCAGCCTCCAGAGGAGTTTTATAGGAATTTCGTATTCCCGAAAAATCCATATAACACTCATCTATGCTTACCTGCTCGATCTCCGGCGTAAAACTGCTTAATAAGTCCATACATTTTTGGCTTTGCATTTCATAATAATCATGCTCCGGCGGTACAATCATAATGTCAGGACATTTTTGAAGAGCATTAGTAATAGGTTCTCCGGTAACAATCCCAAACTTTTTCGCCGGGACTGACTTTGCAAGAACAACTCCATGGCGGGTCTTTCTGCTTCCACCAATAACCGCCGGAATTTTTCTAATATCTATAGTACTTCCTTCGTTCAGCATTTTTACGGCAGTCCAGCTTAAATATGCCGAATTTACATCAATATGAAATATAATTTTCGAATCCATATAAGACACCGCCTAACACTGTTTTATGATATTACTCCATCTCTTCCGGATAATACATTCCCCACTCTCTTCTGATCTGCGTCATAATATCCATTACATCTTTTGTATATTCCAGATATGTGTGGGTTAAATCATTATTAATCGCCCGCTCCATATCTTCCATTTCATACTTCAATGCCTCTTCATGGACACCTGCCTCTATTTTTTCTGTATGCCCATCCTCTGTGTAAATGATTTTTGCCTCCCACGCTCTTGGGTATTCCATAATTTCGATATATCCCCTGTCACAGGAAACCATGCCCCTCTTGGGCTGCTTGGAGTGTAATGTAAGTGCCACAGTTGCCATCTGCTCCTCCTCATTCTGCAAAAGAATGGTTGCCTGTTCGTCCACACCTGTAGGTGCATACTTTACCTGAGACAAAACCTTTGTGGGTTTCGAATCCATAAACCATCTTACAAAAGAAATAGCATAAACGCCGATATCCAGCATGGCACCACCGGCAAGATTTTTATTAAAGAATCTGTTCTTCATGTCATACTCTTTGTAGCTTCCAAAATTCATTGTAATCATGTTGACCTTACCCAGTTTTCCGCTATCAAGGATTTCTCTTAATTTTCTGTATATTGGCATATGGAAAATTGTCATTGCCTCACAGAGGATTGCATTGTTTTCTTCCGCAAGTTTTATTGCCTGATCCAGTTCATCACTGTTTAATGTAATAGACTTTTCTGTCAGAAGATGTTTCCCATTCTTTAATGCTTCTCTCATAAATTCTATATGAGTATTATGAGGTGTTGTAATATAAATCACATCCACCTGAGGGTCTGAAAACATTTCATGGAAATCATCGTAAACTTTCTTTATTCCATATTTCTCCGCAAATTTTTCTGCCTTAGAATAGGTTCTGTTTCCTACTGCATAAATTTCTTTTCCTGCATTTGTAAGTGCTGTTGCCATCTCATTGGCAACCACTCCGGTTCCCAGAATTGCCCAGTTAATATTTGCCATACGAATTATCTCCTTTTCTTTTTATTTCTTTGTCTTTTCACATGTTCTTTCTTTTTAACCGAATATCCAAATTTCCCTAAATTTTGTCCAATGCTGTAATACTGCCCATGAGAATATACAATGGGTCTGGCTTTTCCCAGATCAAATTTCCCATTTTTATCCATGTACTGTTTATCTGCATGTACACACAATACCTTTGCGAGAAACATGTCATGGCTTCCACAAGAAATTATGTCAACCACTTCACACTCTATATTCACCGGACTTTCTTTAATCAGAGGCGCATTCACATACTTTGCTTTTTCTCTCGTCAAATGCATTTTGTCAAACTTGTCCACATCTCTTCCTGATTTTACCCCGCAATAATCTGTGGCATACACCAAATCTTTTGTTGTGAGATTAATAACAAACTCTCCTGTCTCTTTTATCATATGGTAAGAATGTCTTGACGGTCTTACGGAAATATACACCATTGCAGGGTTCGTACATACTGTGCCGGTCCATGCAATGGTCAGCACATTGTCATTCCCCTCACTATCGGCTGCAGTCACCAGCACCGACGGTAATGGATAAAGCATATTCCCCGGTTTCCATATTTCTTTGGACATATTACTCTCCATCCTTTTTGTTTTTATTTGTAACTTTTATATTTGTAAGCACAATGTCATCCCCATTCAACGTATAGGTAAGTTTCATTGTGGACTTACAGGTTCCTGATAAATGATACACATAACTTGTATACAGTGCAGTGTCCGTGGAAGAAACATATTCATAACTATATGAATATGTGATTTCATAAGTTTTCTTGCCCGGATTGTACTTTATATCAGAAGACTTCAGTTTACTCATCTTCATTTCAATTACTTTATAGCTGTCTATATTTTTTCTGTCCGGCCAATATACAATTTCCTGTGAGTCACTGACTGCCTGTTCCACCCTGGCAATCAGTTTCTTATTATTATCAAAACAGGAAAGCAGCTTCTTATAGGAAGGCTTGCGATCTCTTACTGCCTTGTAAAACTGCTCTATTACATTTTCCCCACTTTCCGAAACTAACTTTGTGTACTTATCATTGGCAATATAATCTTCTCCTGTCAAATCAATTTTAGTATCATTTTTTGTCATGTTGGCATTTTGGATTACCGCGTAGTATTGATTTGTTGCCGCAATCTTATACTGTCCCTTTAAAATCCCCTTTATACTATATACCAAATTTCCTTTTTCATCAGATGATATATCAGCAGATTTGTCTGTTATTTCTGTTCCATTCAGTTCCAGCTTATTATTCTTTGGCAGAACAACTGAAAAATTTTTCACCATCATATCATCCATATTTATATAATAATCCGGAATAATCTGAAATCCATTTCTTTTTTCCGTAAATTTGACAACAAAATCCTGACTCTCTTTTGTTTCATTATCTGTACATCGGATTGTAACCTGTTTCATACCATCCTTTTTTTCTGTCTCCTGTATATCATAGGAATCAATCACCATATTTTCTCTTATTTTTTTTATTTCTGCTGTGTACATACTTTTATCAATATAACTGCCATCCTCTATTTTAAGGCAACTGTACATTTTATCATAGTCCTGCTGTACAAAGGCTCTGAAATAAGCTACTGCCTGCTCTGCCGGGTCTGACTCATGCTGTACAAATGCAATCAGCGATCCTGCTGCCATACACACAGCAATAAATAATAATATTCCAAACAATGTAAAAATTCTGCTTTTGATAATTTTTCTGATTTTGTCTTTCATAATAGCTCCTGTCTGTTTCACCGTCAAAATCACTCTATACCACACATCAATTATGTATATCCTATGACTGATAATCTAATAGTTAAATGTTACCTATTATCCTTGATTTTTGCAAGACTTTTATGTATCATTTATCAATGAGGTGACGCAAATATGGATAAAAAAGTATTATTTAACGAGGCACTTGCATCTCTGGTAGAATTTGCATCTGCAAAGGGCAATGAAATTACTTCTGATGATGTCAAGTTATATTTTAAAGATTTAATTGAAGATGAAAGCCAGTACAAATTTATTTATGACTATCTGGCAATTAATAAAATAAAAGTAGAGGGTTTTGTTCCAACCATAGACGAAGCAATATGTGAAGATGCTGTTTCTCAGGATACTATTCCAGAGAAAACATCAGCTCTAATGGAATCCGAAGAAGAGTTGTCTTTTATTCAAATGTATATGTCAGAACTGGAAGCAATTCCTCCTGTAGATGACCATGACAAGTCTGTACTTATTTCCCGTCTTTTAGATGGTGACACATCTGTTGTGGATAAGCTTGTGGAATGCCATCTTTCACTGGTTGCAGAAATTGCCGGAACTTACCGTGGCAAAGGTGTAACTTTTGGAGACTTGATTCAGGAAGGAAATATCGGCCTTATGCTTGGTCTTTCTGAATATCATTCAGATGCCGGGAATTTTGACATATTCATTCGCAATAAAATAACTGGTGCCATAGAGGAAACTGTCAACGCGCAAATCAATTCAGACCGTATCGGCAGGCATCTGGCAGACAAACTGAATCAATTGGACACTGTCACAAAAAACTTAAGCGAAAAACTTGGACGTGTTCCGGAAATCCAAGAACTGGCTGAAGCTATGGGAATAACCAAAGATGAAGTTTCTCTTTTGTTAAAAACTTCTCTTGATACCTTATCTGTCAATGAAGATACACAGATTACTTCCGAAAACACTTCTTCAGAGGAAAATAATGTGCCAGAGAAAGACCCTCTGCAATGGAGAGTCAATAATAAATAAAAACTGTGGATAGTTTATGAATTTAAAGCTATCCACAGTTTTTTACTGCATATACTTTTTATATATTCTGTTTAGGATAAATGAGTTAATATATGCCACTCCCGAAAACCATATCAGTAATATCGCCAGCAGTTCCACTCCAAAATATTTTCCAAAATATAACAGTGAGATATAAGGTGATAAGGTTAATATTGTAATCACAATGGACCATGGAGCATGCCCTAAAGATATAAAAAGTGCGTTTTTCAATGTATTTTTTATTGTGTTCTCAAATGTACACTGTAACGTAAGGGCGTATATAATCACAAAAATGATTACAATCAGTGACAACAGCATGAATCCCCTGAATAATGTCTGTGCAATTCCTTTTTCCATAAAACTAATAATATAGAAATCTATTAACGGAATCAGGGCAAGTACCATCAATATAAGCCACATTATTGTGGACTGTTTAAAATTTTCCTTAAACGCCTGAAAAAAACTTCTTATAATGTAACTTTCCTTATTTTCTGCCATCTTTTTCGTAACAGAATACATTGCCGTGGTGGCTGCACCGATGGTAAAGACCGGTATACAACATACCCAAAACAGTACATTCAGTATTACCAAATCTCCTAATCGGGATATAAAACCAAAAAACTTCCCATCTATATTAAACATTTTTCAATAACCTCCGTTATCTTATGCCTGCACTAACATCTGTTTCCTCAGAACATCTTTATACAGACGGATGAATCTCTGCTACAGAATCCCGTTCCAACAAATCTGCATCAAAAATCAACTGTTGTTTTTCCGTATCACCATCGATTGCTTTCATCAATAATTCTATAGAGTTTTTTACCATCTGATCACATGGCTGCACCATTGTAGTAAGAGACGGATTATAATATTTTGTCATTTCTATCCCATCAAACCCCATAACGGAATAATCTTCAGGAATCCTTTTACCTGCGTCAAATATTGCCTTATAAACACCAAAGGCTATAAGATCAGAAATTGCATAAATTGCAGTGAAATCCTCTCCCGATTCTATTAACTCTTTTGTTACCTGATATCCATTGGCTGACGAATATTCCGGAATATCTGATTTCATAAATCTGACCAACCCCGGATCAAATTCTATTCCATTATCTTTCAATGCTTTTCTGTAACCTTCAAGCCGCAGTCTTCCAACTGCATAGTCGGTCTCTCTTCCCGAAATAATTGCAATTCTTTTATGCCCCTTTTTGCATAAATAATCAACCGCTTTATAACTCTCTTTCTCATCATCTATAGAAACCGATAGACAGTTACGTTTCGGTGCATCCATATTAACGGCAACTGTACACAATACATATGGAATTCCAATCAATCTCATTTTTTCTTCCGGATAGTCCATTAACCCTCCCAGAAAAATAATTCCCTTAAGACGTTTTTCCTTTGCCAGTTCTACCGCAACACTTGCATCATCCTGGTCTTCACCTACCGCATGTATCAAAAACGTATATTCCAGTTTCTTCAATTCCTCTTCAAATATTTTCAGCATTCCCTGAAAAAACTGGTTATCAATTCCTTTGATTAATAGCGCAATTGTATTTGATTCCGTCATTTTAAGATTTCTTGCACTGTTATTTGGCACATAATGATACTCTTCAATTACCTTTAATATGCGCTCCTTCGTATTCTTGTTGATTCCCGGATCATCATTAATGGCTCTTGACACAGTACTTATACCTACATTACATATTCTTGCTATATCTTTTATTGTAAGAGTTGACATATAACTCCCCCTTTTCTAAATATGCTTTCTCGCCAGCGCCATTATATCACAATGTATCGCGCACATCAAATTGCTTCGCAAAGTGCGCGAGCAGGTAATCAATCGCTTTGCGATTGGTTACATACCATCACAATGTATCCCGCACATCAAATTGCTTAAACCATAAAGGCTGTAACGGGCATTTTCATCCCCGTCACAGCCTCTCCCTATGCCCTGCCATATAATACAGTATACTTTCTTATTTTTTCTATCAGTTCATCACTTAACTGCTCCTCAGAAACACGCCACTTCCAATTCATGCCAAGAGTAGACGGCGTATTCATTCGCGCCTCATTCCCCAGACAAAGATAATCCTGAATTGGAATAATACAATAATTGGCAGTGGAAGACTGAGCCAGTCTTATCATCTCAAAAACAATATCCTGCTTTTTCTTTATGTCCTTTCCTATATATTCCCTGATCCGTTCTATTTCGTCCGGCAATATATTGTTCAGCCAGCCTAATAAGGTTTCATTGTCATGGGTTCCCGTATAAACCACGCAGTTTTTATCATAGTTATAGGGAAGATATTCTGCCGGTCCACTGGAATCTCTGGAGTCAAAAGCAAACTCCATCACTTTCATATTTGGAAAACCACAATCCTTTACTAATTGCCTTACTGTATCAGTGATATATCCCAAATCCTCTGCTATAATCTGTATATCACCAAGTCGTACCTTTATTACATTGAACAAATCTATTCCCGGTCCATTTTCCCAATGTCCACCAGTAGCATCTTCAGCATCTGCCGGAATTGAAAAGTATTGGTCAAAGCCTCTAAAATGATCGATTCGTATCACATCATATAACTGACTGCATTTTTCAATACGCTTTACCCACCATTCATAGCCCGTTCTTCTGTGATAATCCCATTGATACAACGGATTGCCCCATAACTGACCTGTGGCTGAAAATCCATCCGGAGGACATCCCGCAACAGCTTTCGGTCTCCCCTCTTCATCCATCTGGAATAATTCGGGGTGCGCCCATACATCTGCGCTGTCATATGCCACATATATAGGAATATCTCCTATAATTTTAATGCCTTTGCTATTGGCATATTGCTTTAAGTCAAACCATTGCCTGTAAAATTCGTACTGAATAAACTCATAAAACTCTATTTCATAATATAGCTCTCTCTGATAATACTCCATAGAGTATCCCCATCTGAGCCTTATATCTTCTGCCCACTGATCAAAGCTTTTCCCACTGAATCTGGTTTTTACTGCCATGAATATGGCATAATCCCTCAACCAGAATCCATTCTCTTCCCTAAAGTTATGAAAGTCCTCTCTCTCTGCTATTCTGCTTCTCTCATATGCTTTTCTGAGCAGTTTAAACCTTTCTTTATATAGTCTTTCATAATCTATGGAGCTTGTGTACTCACCAAAGTCAGCCTGATCACATTCTTTCTCTGTCAAAAGTTTCTGTTCAATTAAGCTTTCCAGACTAATAAAATATGGATTGCCCGCAAATGTGGAAAATGACTGATATGGCGAATCTCCATAACTTGTAGGACCTATGGGCAATATCTGCCAATATTTTTGTCCTGCTTTTTCCAGAAAATCCACAAATTTGTATGCTTCTTTTGAAAAGCACCCGATACCGTATTTACCAGGCAGGCTGAAAATAGGTAATAAAATTCCACTGGCTCTCATAATCCCTCCTTAACTCTTATCCTTTAACTGCACCTGCCGCAACACCCTTTATAATATATTTCTGGCATGTTAAATAGAATAAAATAACCGGTATTATACTTAATATAATTAATGCCATAATTGCACCCAGATCCACCGACCCATAACTTCCCTGTAAGTATTGGATATGAATTGGAATTGTCATGTATGATGTACGATCCAATACCAGATATGGTAACAGGTAATCATTCCAGATCCACATAATTTCCAAAATACCTACAGAAATCATTGTTGGCTTAAGCATTGGTAAAACTACAATGAAAAATGTACGAATAGCCCCACATCCATCAATAGCTGCGGCTTCTTCTATTTCCAGCGGAAGTCCTTTCACAAATCCGGTAAACATAAATACCGCCATACCGGCTCCAAATCCCAGATAGATTATCGGTATTGTCCAAGGTGTATTTAAATTTAATGAGTCTGCTGTTTTTGCCAATGTAAACATTACCATCTGGAATGGTACCACCATTGAAAATACAAACAGATAATATACTATTTTGCAAACCGTACTGTTTACTCTTGCTATATACCATGCTGCCATTGATGTGCAAAAGAGAATCAAAATCGTTGAAAGCAAAGTAATCACAAAACTAAACAATACTGATTTTAAAAAAGGATAATTTCCAAAAGTAAATCCTTTAATATAATTAGCCCATGCCACAAAACTTTCTCCTGCCGGCCATGAAAATGTATGGGTTTTAACAAATGTATTTGCCTTAAAAGAATTCATTAAAACTACAAATATAGGACTAATATATATGATTGTTACTACAGATAAAATTGCTGTAATCAATTTGCCATGTTTTATAGGCGTAGCATTTTTTTCTTGATTTTTTTTCTTGTGTTCTTTCATTATTGCTGCACCTCCTTCGACCGTGTTGCTCTAAGCTGAATAATTGAAATAGCGGCTACCAGTACAAAGAATATAACTGCTTTTGCCTGTGCAACACCTCTGGCTGATACATTTTGACCATAAAATGTATTGTATATATTAAGTGCTAACATTTCTGTTGTTTTAATTACTGTTCCATCAGCCTCAAATTCAAATGGCTGTCCACCTGTTAACGCCATATTTTGATCAAACAGTTTAAATCCATTGGTCAATGTCAAAAACAGACATATTGTAATAGATGGCATAATATTTGGTATTGTAACATGTATCAATGTTTTCCACTTGCTGGCCCCATCTATTTTTGCTGCCTCAATTAAATCTTCCGGAACAGCCTGCAGCCCTGCAATATAAATAATCATCATATATCCAATCTGCTGCCAGCACATTAAAATAATCAACCCCCAGAACCCATACCTTGTCTCCATTAATATAGATGTATTAAATCTGCTTAAAACACCATTAAAAATCATACTCCAAATATATCCAAGCACGATACCGCCAATAAGGTTCGGCATAAAGAATGCCGTTCGAAACAAGTTCGCTCCCTTTATTCCTAATGTTAAAAGATAAGCAACCGCAAAAGCTAACAAGTTGATAATCAGCAAGGATACAATAGCATACAATGCCGTATACCAAAATGCATGTATAAACGTTTCATCCTGAAATGCACTGATATAATTGCCTATCCCTTTCCATTGGGCATCGCTTGTTGTTGTAAATGAACAAAATGACAAGTATACTCCTTTAAGAAACGGATATATAAACCCTATGGCAAATGCTGCCAGAGTAGGTGCCAAAAAAAGTAAAAAACATCTTTGAATCGGTCGACGCAGTAAACTGGATGTTACTTGTGATTCATTTTTTTTATATTTTGTCTTTTTTCCCACAACTGTCTCCTTTTCAATGGTTTCTTTTATATAATTGGAGCGAGCAATTAATGCCCGCTCCAGCCATTTAATTCTTTTATAAATATAATTACTATATAACTAAACTAATTTTTCTGTTTAACTTTCTTAATACTAATTGTGCAATTATTGATTTGCTGCCTTATACTGTGTTGCCCATCCTTCAACAAATGCTGTCTTAACATCATCCCATTTTCCGCCAGCATCATATTTGTTCATAGCTGCTACAAGGCTTGCTCTCCAATCGTCTACATTTGGTGTGTAGTTAAATGCCCAGTCAACATTATAGTTGCCTGCTTCAATTAAATCGTTTGCATTTGTTAAAAATACATTTCCACTATCTGCTGCTGATTTGTAAGGAATAGCGCCAAACTGTTCAGCCATCATTTTTGTTCCTTCTTCAGATGTTACTAACCACTTCATAAATTCAAGCGTAGCTTTTATGTCTTCTTCTGATGCCTTTGAATTAACTGCCCAGCAGTTTTCTGTACCAGAGCAAAGACCAGCTTTTTCTTCGCCTTCTACTCCACAGTAGATCGGAATCATCTGCATATCTTCATCACTAATTGCTTTACTCAGTTCTGCATATTCCCATGTACCATTCTGATAGAATACAGCTTCTTCATTCTTGAATTCAGCCTGAGCATCATATCCACCTGTTGCTAAACTATTTTTGTCATATTTACTATTTGAAATATAAAGATCCCATACCTGTTTGAAGTTATCAAGATATGTTCCCTTTATGGTTGCAGGGCATTCTGTCCAGCCGTCATCTCTTGACTCATAGTATAATGCCAAGTTTGCCAAATGTCCTGTAAATCTCCAGGATGATGAATCATCCATACCCGATGATGTAAATGCATCAAATCCCAGTTCTTCTGCTCTCTTATGAATATCCTCTGCTACACTCTTTAATGAATCAAAGTTTGTAATATCTGCCACTTCATATCCAGCCTTTTTAAGTAATTTCTTATTAACAATAATTCCGTAACTTTCGTAACAATAACCTATTGAACAAACCTTTCCGCTTTCATCTGTTAAGTTAAAGGAATCCGTGTTTAATTCTTTAAATACATCTGTGTCCTTAAGATCATAGCAATAATCTTTCCAAGTTGAAACGGCTGCCTGGTTTCCTACCACAAATAATGTAGGTGCATCTGATTTTTCCATTTCAGCAGTTAAAGTTGATTCATAAGTTCCAGAAGCTGCTGTCACAACTTTTACATCAACTCCTGTCTCTTCTTTATAAGTTTTTGCAATCCCCTGCAAAGCTTCATCAGCTTCCGGTTTAAAGTTCAACCAATAAACTGATCCTTTTGTTTCCTTTGTTTCTTCTTTTTCACTACTTCCGCAACCTGCAAAAAGTCCCGCTACCATAGTCACACAAAGTGCTAAACCTAATAATTTTCTCCGCATAATCTGTTCTTCCTTTCTTTTTAATATAATATTATTTAGTCCCGCTATCACCAATAAACATTTATTGGTAACGTTTCCTATAACCTGATACTAACACTTTTCGGAAACGTTTTCAATATTTTTTTCACTTTTCTTCAACAATTTGGCTTATTGTACAAATTCCTCGCTCTTTTTTGTGCATTTTTTACAATTTTATTGTAATATTGGCTATTAAAGTACATATTATACACAACAAAAAGAGCCAAACAATTAAACCTTTCTTGGTTCAACTGTCTGACCCTTAGTTTCTATTGTAATTATGCTCCCTGTTTTGCACCTTTTACAGTATCCCGGAAAATTCACAAGACGCGTATCACTGGGCAACCACCTGAACATTTTAGTGTATCCGTATACGGGGCATTAATACCAAAACTCTTTCATCCGGTGCCCTCTATATATCTCATTATGTTTTCATAATAACACCTTTATTTATTTTTATACGAACGAGTTTAAAACTTTCTAAATATTGTTTCTAGTTTCATCACTATACAATATTTTTATTTTTTTGTTTTTCTTTTTATTGTGTATTTTAGTTTTTTACTTCCTGAATATTTACCTTTAAACTTAACAGTAATATAATATTTGCCTACTTTTTTAGACTTTTTATTTTTATAAACCAACTTGTAATTTGATGAACTGATTTTTCGCCCATACATATCCTTAATAATTACTTTTGGAACATGCTTTTTACCATTATATTTAAAAGACTTTTTACTTAGTTTAATTACTTTTGGATGATATATTGTAGTTTTTGAATACAAATGTCCACATACATTACATACTTGTTCCTTTTTTCCATTTTTCTTTATCGTTGCTTTTGTTATAACGGAACAATAATTATGCCCATATATTGTACATTTATAATCATACATCTTCATTTTTCCATTTGAAAAATCTATGTATTTATACACCTTATTAGATTCACATATTTCATCATCTACAGCATCATCATAAACATGATACAATGTACAAGAAATACTATAACATCCACTAGGACTTCCTGCATATGTTTTTCCATAATAATCATTTTTTTCAATAATTGTAGTAATATTTTGATTTAACCCGTTTCCAAATTCCTGGGAACCTTTCTGAACAATTGCGCAATCCTTAATTTTACTGTTATTTTGTTCACTTACAATTACTATTTGTAGTTGGTATAAGTTTGTATTTCCGCTTACATTAACATCTGCCGTTACCGAAACCGTGCCCTTATTTTCATTCAGCACTGTTACATCTTTAATCGCAACCATGCCGCTTTCATCTGCTAATACGTTCTTTGACATTACACAAAAACAGATAAATAGAAATACTATAATTATTAATCTTTTTTTCATATATGTCTCCCTTCACTTTCCACACCTATTGTCCTAATTTAATCATAATTATCACCCACTATTGGAACTAAATGAGCATTTTTTAGCATAATGGTTAACTTCTTTTTGGGTTTCAATATATACTCCATTAGTATATATCTTCCCTATTATCTTTTCAGAACTAATTTGTTCTTGTGATCTTATATTACCCTTTTTATTATACCAGTTCCCGCTTTCGTTCACAACCCTCACCCCATTATCCTTAACCCTGATTCCCATTGCCTCTGTTTTACTGTTTCTGTCCTCGATGTATGAATCATCAAAATCAATCCGTAAATTTGTATATTACCTGTATATTACCGTTAATTTTAAAGGTAATATACGGCATATTTTTCTTTATTATTTTCTATCATCTTTTTCTCAAATTCCCTTTAAACAAAGGCAAAAAGAGCCGGTGGAAAACCACCAGCCCTTTTAATGAGATTAAGTAAAATATATTTAAGAACAGAGTTCCAAAATATCGTTAACTACAAGCCTGCCCACCTACACATATGAATTAATAACATATGATAAGGCACCAGCCCCGACCGAAAAAGCAAAGCTTTTGAGGCCGAACGTATTATTCGTGTACTTTTCTTGTGTAAATTACACGGATTAATCTATACTAAAATTTGAATCGGATTTACTTTACATTTGTGAGAGCATCATATCCAATCTCTCCTGTTCTGACTCTCATAACATCTTCTACATCTGATACAAAAATCTTTCCATCACCTGTGCTGCCTGTGTACATAGCTTTTCTCGCTGCTGCAACTACAAGCCCCGGATCAACTGTTGATACAACAATGTCTACCTGTAACTTAGGGAATAAGTTCATTGTAGTCTTAAGACCTCTGTAACTACCTGTCTTGCCTTTTTCAACACCACAGCCCATTACCTGACTTACCGTCATACCTGTTACTCCAATGGCTGCCATTGTATCTCTAAGAATTCCAAATCTGTCTTCTGGACAAATAATTGATATCTTTGTATACTTGCCTTCTGCTTTTGCATCTAATGATAATTGAGCCGGTTTTATACCGGAAAGATCTGCTGAACCTTCGCTCTCACCTGCAAAAGATGGTGCTGTTGGAAGGAAGTCTGCGTAAGCTGATGCAAGACCATGCTCTGAAATATCCATACCAAGGATTTCATCTTCTACGGATGCTCTAAGTCCGATTGTATGCTTAATTATCTGGAATACAATTGTCATACATACTGCTGCATAAGCAACGATACATACAACACCAAGTGCCTGAATTCCTAACTGTTTGAAACCACCGCCATAGAAAAGTCCTATGATTCCATCCTGTCCCTTACCTGTTGCAAATAAGCCAACTGCTAAAGCACCCCAGATACCGTTTGCCATATGTACACCAAT
>JAUUNJ010000536.1 GCA_030844625.1 Roseburia sp.
AAACTTCACTTCCCAATCATTCTTTAGACATTTCTCAATCATATACAAAGATCATAAGATACAGAACAAAAGAAACACACAAAAGAAATAACAAACGCCTATATCAAGTAATTGATTTATTAATAACTTTTTCATAATAAATGCCAAGCAAAACCAGTTTGCTTGGCATCCTCCCTTTTTATGGGGAATTTTTATATATTTGAATATTACGCTACCATGCTACACTAAACTCAGGCTGCGTTTTCAACCTGCTTTCGCCAAGTGCTCTACAAAAAAGGGGCTGTAAAAAAAGTCCCTTAATAGAAAAATCGCTGTGAGCATAGAACTTACAGCGATTTTTTGATATAATTAGTTATGCGACTAACCAACTACACTAATAATCATTCTACACCAAGACAGTTAAAATTACCACTGGATTTAGAAAAACTTATTGATATTTCTGATCCGGTGTATACCTTTTGTGATGTAATGGATCACATTGACCTAACACCATACTTTGCAGAGGAAGGCTGCAGAACAGGTCGACCAAAATGTGATGCACAGAAGTTATTAAAGGTGATACTGTTTGCATTCATGGAGCATGGAATCAGCTCATTAAGAGAAATTGAAAAGATGTGCCGAACGGATATCCGATATATGTATCTTCTTGACGATATGAAAGCTCCGTCATTTGCCACTTTCGGCAACTTTATCCGAAAGGAACTTACCACTTCTATTGAACAGATATTTAGCGATATTAACAGTTACCTCTTTGAAACAGACCATGTAGATTTGAACCATACTTACATCGATGGAACCAAGATGGAGGCCAACGCAAATCGTTACACCTGGGTATGGAAAAAGTCTTGTATCAAGAATCGTGACAAGGTATTTGAAAAAATATCTCTGCTGATAGATGCAATGAATTCAGAAGTACTTAACTTTCAAGAAATAAGACTGGAAAAGCGAGAGAATTACGCGATAGATTATGTAGAAACACTGCTAGAAAACTACCGTAAGGTAACAGGTCTTGATTGTTCAAAGTTTGTATCTGGGATAGGTCATAGGAAAAGTCTACATCAGAAGCAATACCAGGAATTACAGGGATATTTGGAACGATTAAAGGCTTACGCAAAGCACATAGAGATATGTGGAGAAAGTAGAAACAGTTACGCAAAAACAGATCATGATGCAACCTTTATGCGGATTAAAAGAGACTACATGGGAAATGATCAGCTTCTTCCAGCATACAACATGCAGGTTGCCGTATGCGATGAATACATAGCTGTCATTGATGCAAAGCCATATGCATCTGACATGGAGTGTTTTATTCCACTAATGGAAAAATTCAAAGAAACCTATGGCCATTATCCTAAATATCCTGTTGCAGATGCCGGATATGGTTCCTACAATAATTACCTTTATTGCGAGGAACATGGTATGGAGAAATTCATGAAGTTTACCATGTTTGAAAAAGAAACAAAGAATGAAAAGTATCATAATAATCCGTATCGCGCAGTGAATTTTAAAAGAGACTCACAAGGAAATCTCATATGTCCTAATGGTAAGAAATTCATCTATAAATACGATAAACATGTGCGCGGAAACAAATATGGCCGAACAGAAGAAATCTATGAATGTGAGAATTGCGAAGGTTGTCTGTATAAATCTGAATGCTGCAAGAGAGCATCTGGGAACCGTACGATACAGATAAATCGTGAACTAACATCATTTCACCAAGAGGTCATTTCTAATCTTAAATCCATACACGGGGCACTGTTGTGTATGAATAGGAGTATTCAGTCGGAAGGAACATTTGGAGTTATTAAGTGGGACAGATCTTACAAAAGGCTCTTTCGGAGAGGTGAAAAAGCTGTAATTTTAGAGTTTACGCTGATTTCTTGTGGTTACAACCTTTACAAATATCACAATAAAAGGAAACGAGTGCAGTTAATAGCTTGAGATTTAGCCTAATAGACGTAGTTAGTTAGCCTGTAATTGCACAGGTTTATTAAATGAACCATTTTTTTAGAGAAAAGTCTAGAAAAGAATCGAAATGCCATAGCAACATCAACTGATGTCGCTATGGCATTTCGTTAGAACTGTTTTTTTACAGCCCC
>JAUUNJ010000017.1 GCA_030844625.1 Roseburia sp.
AACCTTTTTAAATACATCGGAAATGGAAAGAGCATTGTATGAGTGGAGAAAGGAAATGTCCTCAACATCTACGGAATTAAAGACATAGAAAAGGTAAAATTCACATTGTAAGAGGGAGTGCGGACATTTTTTAGACGTCCGCACTTATGCTTTTTCTATTTCAGACATAGATCTGGTAAGACCTGAGTATTCCATTATATTGATCCATTTCGCCCAACGGTAATGGCATCCTCTGTCAGACCGCACAATTGGTTTTTCGCTGGGGTTAAGCATGAATATATTTGGTTATCGGAAAATTCATATGCTGATTGAGTCATGTAAAAATTTAGAATAAATAATAATGTTCTACCTTGAAACAAAAGAAAATTAGTGATATCATAAAGTAGATAGTATAACTATATCCTTAGATAAGTATGCCCATTTGCAGAATGAACGCGACACAGAAGATATGATTAACAGAGTTTCGATTGTGCGGAGCGGTGTTGATTGAATGAATAAAATGGGGAAATTAAACAGGGAGAATACTAAAAGAGAGAAAGGAAGGAAAACGATGACAAAAACTATTAAGAGAGTAGTTTCGGTGCTTTTGGCATTGGCGATGGTAGTCACCAGCCTGAACTATACTCCAAAGACAGTTGAAGCGGCAGTATCATTGACAGAAGGTAATACCACTTATTCTGTTGGTGATGCTACAGGTGATTATACCGGATTTGTTGTTCAGGGAGCATTTCCTAATGACAATCCACCGCATTTTGGATTTGCATGGGACGAAACAAATGGATCGGCGACTGCAAATGTAGTGATTAAAGCCGGTGAAGAGACGAAAGTTGAATTAGGAACAAAGACAAGTGGACAAGGTATCAATTTGTCAGAACTTAAAGAGGCAGGTCTCTCAGACGGTGACTACACAATTGTGTTTACAGGCATAGAAAAAGAGGATCAGATTAAATATGTTCCTCTTACTGTTACAACTGCAGGAGAAACCGATCCGGTTGATCCTACAGAGCCAACAGAACTGAGCGCATTAAAAGATGCTTATGTGTATAATTTTACTGAAACAGGAGAAGGTTTCAAGGTTGGATTTAGTGATCCTAACAAAATAACAGTGCCTGAAGGTGCAACATATACATATACATTAAATATTAATGGACAAAAGATTGAGAATATTCAAAAATCAAACGAAGTTGTTGATTTAAGTGGATTGAATCTTACAGAAGGTACAGAATATTCTGTAACAATGAACGCTGTTTATACAAATGGAGATGTTACAATAACTTCTGCTGATTCCACGAGTACAAAATTTACTTATAATACAAGTGCAACGACGGCTTATGATAATGGAATTCCTCAGATTTTTATCACAACATCAAGAAATGATACAACAAGTGGAGTGAATCTGTATACAGATACTTCAAAGACTAAAGTTAATGCGGCACTTATGATTAAAAATGCTGATGGAACGTTAGCTGTAGATTCAAACTATGGTACTGCGAATGTTCGTGGAAATTCCACATCATTAGCTGATAAGAAAGCATATAACATTAAGTTCGATAAGAAGGTTAATCCGTTTAACATGGGCTCAGCTAAGAAATGGAGTCTTCTTGCAAATATCTTTGATAAGACTCTGATCAGAAATCAGATAGGTATGGATTTCCAGAGGGCTTTAGAAGAATCACAGGGTACATTCGCTGAGGATGGTGCAAGCAAGGTATTTACAAGCAATTGCAAGTCTGTTGATTTGTATATTGATGGAAAGTACTTAGGAACATACTTATTGATTGAATCTGTTGAAACAGGTACAGACAGAGTTAATATTGATGTAAGTTATTCAGAGGAAGACACTGATGAATATACAGAAGGTGCAACACCTGATGAAGTAACATATGACGGAACAACATATAGCATATTCGATGCTTTGCTGGAGTTAGAAACTGAAAGAGGAGATGATGATGCATATTTCTTCTCAACAGGTGTAGAACGATTTGCAATCAATGAGCCGGAGAGAACAAACAAAGACAAGTATTCATCTCAACCGGGCGGTGAAGGGTCACAGCCGGAATGGGTTGGACTGATAAAGACATTTGTCCAGGGCTTTGAGACAGCTCTTCAGAGTAATGACTTTGATAGATTCAGCCAGTTTATTGATGTGGATTCATTTGTAGATTTCTATATCACATCAGAATATTTCATGACTAAGGATATTGGGCTTAGCTCAACACGTTTTTATATTAGAAATGGCAAACTATATGCTGGTCCGCTTTGGGATCTTGATTTGTCAAGCGGAAATATTGGAGATCATGAGGGCGCAGAGGATTTAAGATCAAAAAATGCATTTAAGTGGTTCGAATTACTCATGAACAATGAAACCTTCTTGTCAAAAGTTAAGGCAAGATATGAAGAACTGCTGCCGCAGATTAAGGAATTATATGCTGATGGCGGAAAGGTTGATCAGGCTGTAGAAAACATAAGAGCATCTGCGATAACCAACTATGAAAATGCATATAATTATAAGAGAGCAGAGACAGACGAAGAACGCAACGTTGGCTGGGGATATACATGGTTATATGGAACAGCCGGATCAGGAAACGGTGCGACAGAAACTCTTGTTCCTGGAGCATATGGTTCATATGGTTCTGTTACCGTGCATGAAGACTATGATACATATATAACTGAATATAAATCGTGGTTGAAAGCAAGAAATGAATATTTATTGAAAGAATTTAAAATTTCTGATCCAGAAGAAGTAATAGAAGCAGATGATTATGAAAAACTTATTGCAAATAAATTTTATAATCTTGCTTTAGATAAAACAACAACACTGTATAAAAATTGTCATCAGGAAGGTAAGCAGGAATATCTCAACGATGGTTTACTTACATCCGGCACATGTCCATTAACAAATGCGGATGCGGTTGACAACTGGGGTACAGAAAATTCTGAAGCATATGCAACAATTGATTTAGGAACAGTTTATAAAGCTTCATCAATTGATCAGATATTTATTGAGTATAAAGATGGTGCGGCGAATGATACTGTTTTAAATAAACCATATAAAATACTGTATTCAATAGATGGAAACGAATTCTACGAGGCAGTGTCTGTAGAAAGTGCAGTATTAGATGCAGACAATCGAACAATAGATCAGGTTTCAACCGTAGAGGGCAATGTGAGATATGTAAGAGTTTACTATCCACAACAGGCTCAATATGGTATGCAGATTAAAGAAGTTGCGGTGATTGCTAATGATGCAAGTCCAGAGGAAGCTGAAGCTGAAGAAGTACCGGTTCCTACAGCTACAGTAAGTGTGCCAGAGGGTACTTATAATACTATTACATGTACAATTACAGCAAATGATCAGGCTGCTGAAGGCACTAAGTATACTATTTATGTAGGTGGAAACCCGGTTAAGACTGTAGATGCAGCAGGAGAGTATGAACTTACGGGCATAGCGGCAGGAACTTATACAGTTACTGTTAAAGCGGTATACAATGGTTGGCCTTCAGATGCGGCGGAAGCTGGTACAGTAGAAGTAAAGGATGGATTTACATATACACCAGGAACTAAAAATACAGCATTTGATTCAACTATTGATGTGAATGGTGCAACTTATTATGACTACACAGATTATGAAGGTGTAAGCGCAAGCGCACCGGATGAAGCAATGGCAGCGAAAAACGCAATCGATAATGACATTGGCACAAGATGGGGAACAGCAGAAGCGGATCCAAAGGAATTGATTATTGATCTGGGTGCGGTTCGTAATATTAATCAAGTAGCCATGGTTTGGGAAACTGCAAGTGCTAAAGATTACACAATTCAGGTTTCTGAAGACGGTAATGACTATACAACAGTAGCTGCAATTACAGGAGCAGCGGAAGGTGCCTACCGACTTGATACGATTGATTTTGCAGATGCGGTAAGTGCAAGATATGTTAAAGTGTATGGTACTGCCAGAACTACACAGTGGGGTTATTCAATTTGGGAAATGGCAATATATGGACCGGATAGATACTCTGCTGAACCGGTTTACGAGGTATCCGGTGTTGCAGCAACAGTTAATGCTGATGCTAAGACAACAGTAATAACATGGAAAGTGGCAGAAGATGCAATAACAGCAAACTATACATATACTGTAAAGATTGATAATCAGGTTGTAGCAGAAAATATCGTTGCTACTGCAGGAACAACAGATGCAATTGATATTTCGGCTCTTACTGAAGGACAAACATATCCAGTAACGGTAGAGACTATTGATGCCGACGGAAATGTGGTTGCTACAGCAACAGGAACATTCACGTATACAAATCCTGATGCAAAACCGGATTTGGTTGCTTACATATCTGTAGATGTGCCGGGTGGTGAACTTGTAGTAGGTAAGGAAGTTAATTTTACGGTTACAATTGTAAATGAAGGAACAGCAGATGCGGTAACTACAACTAGAAATGATACTGAATCAAACTTTGTAATTAAGTGGACTCATGATAAGGCAGAACAGGACTGGTATGTAGTTCCGGTATCTGAACTTACTCAGCAAGGTGACAGTTATGTATTAAAGGCAGGAGAGTCAATTTCTCATACATTTGCAAAAACACTTACGGATGAAATGATTACCGGTGATTATATGGTCGGTGGTATCATTAAGTTAGAAAATGGTTTGGATGCTACTCTTGGTGATGCCAATATGGATAATAACCAGAGTGAGGAAATAGCGATTACGCTTTCAACTTTACCTAACCCAACAAATGTTAAGACTAGTGTAAATAGCGACCAGACAGTTAAAGTAACATGGGATGCGGCTAAAGAAGATGATAGTGATACAAATACATATTCATATATGGTATATGTAGATGGTGTATCTGCTACAGAAACACCGATTACGGATACAGAATTCACAACGGATGTACTCTCTGATGGCACACATACAATTAAAGTTGTCGCAGTATTAGATGAAGATACATCAAATGGAGTATCCATTGATACAATAGTATATAATGAAGCAAATGCTAACTGGGTACAGTGGACAATTGGACCAACAACAGATAAATATGATAATACATGGTATTATTCAGATAACATGCTGGATGGTAAAGATTTAATTAAGGATCACAACTATTTCCAGATATCAGATAATGGTACAAAGTATCAGTCAGTTATTAAAGTAGATGGTACAGGCGCAGCTATGGTTAACATAACAACTGTAACCATTGACGGAACTGTATATGAGGTAAGCAGGACCGACAAAGAAAATTCACTTGCGTTCAATGATGGTGGTGATCAGTTATTCCTTGATGTTTCACTTTTCGAATTACCGGAAGGAGTGAAACAGCAGATTCATGCGATTACTGTAACCGGTACTTTGAATGGTACAACTACAAGTAAATCATATCTTGTGAAAATTGTTAATGAAAACTTAATTACAGTACCGGAAGTGACAAATCTTGTTGCAAATATAAATAAAGGAACTGTTGAAGTAACATGGGACGCAGCAAAGTTAAATGACACTGATCAGACACAATATACATATAAAGTATACGTTGATGATGCCGCAGTTCCTGTAGCAGAAACAACAGATTTGAAGGCTACGATTGAAGGACTTTCTGATGGAATACATACAATTAAAGTTGTTACAGAATCGAGTACAGAGCAATCCAGTGGTGTAACAACTAAAGTATTAGCATACGCAGAACCGGAAGATGATGCATGGGTACAGTGGGATGCTGTTACTTATGGAAATACTAAGGATTCCTATGGTAAAGATTGGTATATTGCAGAAAATGTACTGGATTATAATAAAGTCAATATGGTAGCAAACTGGTTCGGATTGTTAAACGATGGAAACCTTAGCCCGGATGGAACAGTAATATTAGGTGGAGCACCGGCATTCGAAGTCCCAATCACAGGTGAAGGCGGTGGATCTATTAAGTCCGTTACAGTTAATGGAGTAACTTATACAACAGAAGATACTGATATGTTATATTCTGTAGGTGACAGATTCTATCTCAATCAGGAAATATTCAAATTAGCTGAGGGAGAAACAAGTAAGGTATTTGCAATTACTGCATCAGGTAATGCAGATACTACATTCCTCATAAAAGTTGAACAGTATGTTCAGAAAACAAGCATGGATTGGACCAGACTTGTAAGTGCAGGATTTGCTGGTGAACCTGCAGCGGGAGAGGAATATTTATTCCCTGTTGCAAGTAATTCACAGAAGGCATATATTGAGTACAAAGTAATTGATACAAATATTACAGATGCTGATTATGATGATATTGTCAGCAGATATGTTGGTTATCAGGGTGCAAACATGACTATTGAGTTCAATGCAGCTCATCAGATAATTAACTATACGGAGCCAGAGAATGGTGTTGATAAGAGTAATACCGTATTAGAGTTCGCACAGGATCCTAATTACAAAGAGTCCGAAGATGTATTAACAAATGTTGAGGACTTAAAATGGCTTACAATAGCAACAAAATCATGTATTATTGATCTTGGCAATGGGGAACAACTTGCTGTAGATCCAAATGATGCCCCTGTAACATATGCCGGAAATGGCATGAACTTCTTTGTGGGCAACTTTGGATTATACAAAACTTATTTGACAAGATTGACAACTCCTGAAGGCTATACCGTTACAATAGCATATAGAGTTACAGACGGTAACGAGCATACAGGTGCATGGTCACAGGCATTACAGAGTGATAATATTTCAAATCCAAATATATTGCCGGTTTACTATTGTGGAGCAGATACAGAGAATTATGATGATGTAACTGATCATGAGGCAACAGAGGGAATCGCGCTTTATGAAACAACTGGTGCATTGTGGTACGATGCAAGTGATATTATGTTATCAAGTATATCGGTATACAATGGCAACTGGCTGAGCGTAGCTACATCACAGTATTTAGACTTAGATAAGGATGCATATGGAATCGGCATTGCAAGAGCAGAAGTAGATGCAAGTCAGAATAACAAGTTTATACCGACAGATGATAATGCCTTTGTTAAGATTAATCCACAGGAAGGTCGTGTAGGTATTCAGGGTACAAACACTGTTCAGATAGGTTTACCATGGTTATTACAGGAACTTCCAATACATAGCGAAAAGGGTGGACAGAAGGATACAGAATATTACTGGCTTAGAATTTATGCTGACATGAATGACAAGCAGGAGGAAAGCGATACACAGTTAGCAAACTACGTTGATATCCCAATTACTATCTATGCAGACATTCCGGAAATTAAGGAAGCACAGAATGTATCTGCACAGCAGACAGCAGACGAAGAGACTGACAAAGACCAGTTTATGGTAACATGGAGTTCTTTACCGGAACAGGATGTATATGGTTATACATATAGAGTATTTGTCGGTGATACAGAGCTTATTGCAGAGGGAGATACAGAGCCGAAAGTATATTCTGCAGGACAGACTTTAACATTTGATTATGCTACTTATGCAGATGCATTATTAGCAAATAACAACAAAGTAAAAGTTGTTGCATATTGGTGTGAGCAGGCAATTGCAACTGAAGCTGAAGTTTCTGAACCTAAGCAGCCTGGATGGAACTATATTGATGGTGATTCCAATATTAATATTCAGGCAGGTCAGAATCAGTTTGTAGACTTACCTGGTGAAATCAGATATTACTATGATAAGGGTCAGAATCATGCAAGTCTGGTTGTTGGATATAACGGAGATTACATTAGCTTGAATGGTAATAAGAAGTACTATAATACAAGCTCAACGGTATCGGTTGCAACTGAAGTGTTTGATAGTGAAGATGCCGGTACAGCTCTTACAAATGAGGCTATAGCAGCAGCAAGCTATAAATATGAGGACGTAGAAACTTATACAGGTTCTACAGACGGTCAGGTTCAGATACTCGCAAAGAATGTATTTACAGCAAAACATTTAAATTCATACTATATAGTGAAGATTGAAACACCTGTATTAGATGAGAACGGCGAAGCAACAGAAGATGTTTATACAAACTACATTAAGTTCCACTCAACAGTTGAAGCTGGTGGAGTTGAACTTAAGGGCTTCCAGATGAATACGAATGCTCAGGAAGGTGGAGTATCAGAATTCAGCCCATCATTCAGAGTAGTATCAAGAGCTGCTAAGATTGTTACAGTAGAGGATGGAACAGATAATCCGGCAGTTAAGGCTGTTGTAAATTATGGTACACTTTACGGATTACAGTCACAGGTAGGTAATGATATGACTTTATCTTATGATAAGGACACTAAGACTTATACAACATCTGAAAATGCTTATTATTATGAAGCTGACGAAGAAGGAACATTACAGAACTGGTCAGGCAGTGTAAATGATGCTGATAAAGACAATTATTCATACTATGCATTAACATTTAAGCCACAGGAATATGCATTGACTTTCCTGGAAACAAAATATTCATTAAAGGCATATGCTGTTACGGAAGATGGAGATGTAATATTTGATACAACAGAGGATGCAGACAACAATGTAAGAAGCACAAGTGTAGAAGAAATTGCAACCACATTGTATCAGGGCAGTATGATGAGCACTCAGAATGAGCATGACTTCTTATATAACAATGTATTAAATATTCTTGCTATCAAGAGAAACAGAACTAATATTGCAAATGCAATGTTGAAAGCATTAAATGTTACTTCGAAAGAAGAGGATAATTATAAATATGTTAATACTCTATATCATGATTTGTATTACTATATTTATTTAGTTAAAGAATATGAATACAGTAGTTATACAGAGCGTGGTGCATTTACATCCAAGACTAAGATTGATGGTGTTGAAAATGAAACATTATTGTTAAATGCATTAAATGGAGCAGATGGAACTTATGGAAGCGTATCAGATTGGATTGTGAAGAATGTAACCACTGATGGTTTCTATACAACAGTAACTTATGATCCGGGTAATACTTCTACAGTTAGCGGTAGCAAGGAATAATTCGGGTGTTATTAAAAATGTATATCATAGGAGGAAAATGAAATGAGAAAGACAGTGAAATACGAAACGCCCGAAATAGAAATTACCAGATTTGAGTTGGAAACAAAAATAATGAACAATATTGTTATACCGGGCGGTGGCTCTGGCGAAGATGGTAATGATACTCTTGTTCCAGGCGATAAGTTTGATTCCGATACTGATCCGGATCTTGATATACCAGGATTTTAAGATAAAAAACAGAAAGGGGCATACAAATGACAAACTCATTTAGAAAAGTCAGTGCAGTGTTATTGGTAATCATTATGATTACAGGAACTTTTATCAATATAAATTCAAATAATGTTCAAGCAGGTACCACTGTGCTGACCAGCCCTGATATTTCTGTTGTGGGTTATCAGATTAAGACCAGCGTGTCTGACCAGGAAGGAATTTCATTCAGAACGGTATGTAAGGCACCAGATAGGGGAAGTATAATCGCCATTGATGGTCACAATTATACGGTAACCAATTTAGGAACCATATATACCAAGGACCCTAATAGAAATGGAAAAAACGAAAATAATGTTTTAGGCAAAACCTATACTGAGTTAAATACGTCTCCTTATCCTCAATCAGGAGTGGCAGAAGGAGAAGGTTACAAGTACATAGGAGATAAGAGTTATCAAGGTAAAATTGTTACATTTGGTTATATTGCTACTGATAAGGGTGTAATAGAGAAAAAAGATGGTTTTACGTCTTATGTAAGAACGTTGACATACATGAATGATTTCGTTTTGAATTCCTTGCATGTGAGAGCTTTTGTAGAGGCTACAGATGAAGATGGAAATAATGTTATCATATATGGTGAATATGCTTCTTTGATATCAGTTGCAGAAATTGCTTATAAGGTTTACATGGGCATAGGAGGTGTTAAAGCACCTGATGAGGAGGGGCATAGATATCTCTATGACAGCATTCTTCACACATTGCCTACATCGAATCCATTCTATAAGGAAACAACCGAGGAATATGGTTGGGGCGGAGTTGTTCAACCATAAAAGGTGAACAATATTAATGAGATAGACTTTATTGCAGAGCTGTACAGTTGCTGATTTTGCAATCAGTAACCGGACAGCTCTTTTTTTGTGCTCCTGTTGAACGGATAAAGATAAACTATGTAAAAAGGAGTATAGTTTAATATAATATACAGAGGAAAATAAGGGGGAAACATGTATAATATTTGTAGACCATTTACATTGTATAGTGATTTTTTGCCACCACAGAGAGAAAGTGATTTTTGGCAATATATCACATGGGGCGATTTTGATGGAATGGATATTGGAGATAATATTTTTGAAGAGGGTAAATGGAGTTTTGAAAAATTATGGAAATATACGGAAAAGAAAAGACGAGAGTTAAATGGATGTTTCTCGGAACAAACAATTTTTGCTTTTAGAAGCGAAAATGAAATTAATAAAGCAGATGAGGAGTTTTGGAATGAAAAGGAATAAGAGTTGTATTTTCAGGACATTTAAAATGGGAGCTTTATCGTGATAGCACGTTATTATTAATGTATGATGATGGTACATCAATAGTTTTTATTGATAATAACAAAATAGATTCTGTTATTGAAATATTGAAAGCAAGAAATAGGCTTTATATAATTCTTTGAAAAACTATGTGAATTGGTTAGAGAAAAGCAAAAAATTTGATAAAAAACAATGTTTTGCAGTTATCATATCGGAGGATAGAACGGTAGATATAGAGATTTCCAATCAAGAAGAGTGGATAGACGATAAATCATCTGATATTAATTCTTGACAACATTTTTACTTTGAATTAGAATAACAAAAGGTGTATCGGAATTGATATGCATTTTAAATAGAAAAAGACTTGGATGGAGACAGTAGTTTATCAGTGAAAGTTTCAGAGAGTCCGGATTAGGTGGAAGCCGGATATGAGTAGCAGATAAGTGAATATCACTCCGGAGTTGCAGCCCGAGAACAGTAGAGTTGGTAGGCGCTGACGGTTTTCCACCGTTAAAAGGAACACATATGCAAGAAATTCTTAAGTATGCTGTATAAGGTGGTATAACGAAAAATTTAGGCTTTCGTCCTTTGCAGGGCGGAAGCTTTTTATATTATGAAAGGAGTAAACATAAACAATGTACAAGAAGGTATCAACTAATCTTAATTTTGTTGACAGGGAAAAAGAGACAGAGAAGTTCTGGAGAGAGAACAACATTTTTGAGAAAAGTATGGAAAATCGTAAAGAAGGCGAAACCTACACATTCTATGACGGACCTCCAACGGCAAATGGTAAGCCCCATATCGGTCATGTTCTTACCCGTGTTATCAAAGATATGATTCCACGTTACAGAACAATGAAAGGTTATATGGTTCCAAGAAAAGCGGGATGGGACACTCATGGTCTCCCTGTTGAGCTGGAAGTGGAGAAACTGCTGGGGCTTGATGGAAAAGAACAGATTGAGGAATACGGTCTTGCAGATTTTATTGAAAAGTGTAAGGAAAGCGTCTGGAAATACAAAGGTATGTGGGAGGATTTCTCTGGTACAGTTGGTTTCTGGGCAGATATGGATAATCCTTATGTTACTTATAATGATGATTTTATTGAGTCTGAATGGTGGGCTTTAAAGCAGATTTGGGATAGAAAGTTACTTTATAAAGGATATAAGATTGTACCTTATTGTCCGCGTTGTGGAACGCCTCTTTCCAGCCATGAAGTAGCTCAGGGGTATAAAGATGTTAAGGAGCGTTCTGCTGTTGTTCGTTTTAAGGTTAAAGGCGAAGATGCATATATCCTTGCATGGACAACAACACCTTGGACATTGCCTTCGAACGTTGCTCTTTGTGTAAATCCTGTAGAGTCTTATGTTAAGGTAAAAAATGGTGAGTATACTTATTATATGGCAGAAGCTTTATTGGATTCTGTATTGAAAGAAGATTATGAAATACTTGATAGATATGTAGGTAAGGACCTGGAGTATAAGGAATATGAGCCTTTGTTTGATTTTGCAGTAGATGGTCTTAAAAAGAAAGCATATTATGTTACCTGTGATGATTATGTAACTTTAACAGATGGTACCGGCGTGGTTCATATTGCACCGGCATTTGGTGAAGATGACAGCAAAGTAGGAAGAAATTATGATCTTCCGTTTGTACAGATGGTAAATAATAAGGGAGAAATGACAGGAGGAACTCCATGGGATGGAACTTTCTGTAAAAAGGCTGACATGCCGATTTTACAGGCACTTGAGGATCAAGGACTTCTTTTTGATGCTCCGGTATTTGAACACAGCTATCCTCACTGCTGGAGATGTGATACACCGCTTATTTATTATGCACAGGAATCATGGTTCATCAAGATGACAGAAGTAAAGGATGACATGATTCGCAATAACAATACAATTAACTGGATTCCTGAAAGCATCGGTAAGGGGCGCTTTGGTAACTGGCTTGAAAATCTTCAGGACTGGGGTGTAAGCCGTAACCGTTACTGGGGAACTCCGCTGAATGTATGGGAGTGTGAATGCGGATGTATGCAGTCTATTGGAAGCCGTGAAGAATTATTCGAAAAGAGTGGAGATGAAAAGGCTAAGACTGTGGAACTTCACAGACCATATATTGATGAAATTACAATGCCTTGTCCAGAGTGTGGCAAGACAATGCACAGAGTTCCGGAAGTTCTGGACTGCTGGTTTGATTCCGGTGCAATGCCTTTTGCACAGCATCATTATCCATTTGAAAATAAAGAACTGTTTGAACAGCAGTTCCCGGCAGACTTTATTTCAGAGGCAGTAGACCAGACAAGAGGATGGTTCTATACACTTCTTGCAGAGTCAACTTTGTTATTTAATAAAGCTCCTTATAAGAACGTTATCGTTTTAGGACATGTTCAGGATGAAAACGGACAGAAGATGAGTAAGTCTAAAGGCAATGCAGTTGATCCTTTTGATGCTTTAGGAGAGTTCGGTGCGGATGCCATCAGATGGTATTTCTATATTAACAGTGCGCCTTGGCTTCCAAATCGTTTCCACGGTAAGGCAGTGAAAGAAGGACAGCGTAAATTCCTTGGAACTTTATGGAATACTTATGCATTTTATGTACTATACGCAGAAATCGATCAGTTCGATCCAATCAGGTATTCATTGGATTACGATAAGTTATCTGTTATGGATAAGTGGCTATTGTCAAAGATGAATTCAATGGTGAAGACAGTGGATGACAATCTGGCAAATTACAGGATTCCGGAAGCTGCAAGAGCATTGGACGAATTTGTTGATGAAATGAGTAACTGGTATGTAAGACGATCCAGAGAGCGCTTCTGGGCAAAGGAGATGCCACAGGATAAGATTAATGCGTATATGACATTGTATACTGCACTTGTCACTGTATCTAAGGCGGCGGCTCCGATGATTCCATTTATGACAGAAGAGATTTATCAGAATCTTGTAAGAAGTGTTGATCATACAGCTCCAGAATCAATTCACCTCTGTGATTTTCCGGAAGTGAATGAAGTTCATATTGACAAGGAACTGGAAAACAACATGGAAAGAGTTCTGAAAGTTGTAGTACTTGGTCGTGCCTGTAGAAATACTTCTGCAATTAAGAACAGACAGCCGATTGGTAAGATGTTTGTAAAAGCAGAATTTGAATTATCAGAGTTCTTCAAGGAAATAATTGAGGAAGAACTGAATATAAAAGAAGTAGAGTTCACAGATGATGTGAGAGCATTTACATCTTATTCATTTAAGCCACAGCTTAGAACAGTGGGACCGAAATATGGTAAATTTTTAGGTAAGATTAAAGAAGCACTTGCCGGTTTAGATGGAAATGCGGCAATGGATTCACTGAATGAAGGAAATCCATTGACATTTGACTTTGACGGCAATGAGGTTGTTCTTGAAAAAGAAGACCTGCTTATTGATATGGCCCAGGTGGAAGGTTATGTTTCAGAAGGTGAAGGAGACATTACAGTAGTTCTGGATACGAATCTTTCCGAAAAACTGATTGAGGAAGGATTTGTAAGAGAAATCATCAGTAAGATTCAGACCATGAGAAAAGAAGCCGACTTCCAGGTGATGGACAAAATTATAGTCAATGTGGATAAAAACGATACAATAAAAACTATAATTGAGGACAATCTTGACGAAATTAAATCTGAGGTGTTGGCAGATAATGTGGAATTTGGTAAAATAAGCGGGTATGAAAAGGAGTGGAATATTAACGGTGAAACAGTTATGTTTGGCGTTTTGAAAGCTCTTTAAGATTACATTGGCTTGCAAAGTTTTACTTTAAATATATGAACAGGGGGAAACAGGCTTTGCATGTTTCTCTCTAAAACTAAAAAAATGGGAGAATTATATAATGTCTAAAAATGAAGTTATGAGTGAAAAAGAAGTATTTAAGTCTGATTTCAAAAAACGTGTGAAAGATCAGGCTAAGATGCTTTATAGAAAAACACTCGAGGAAGTTAGTGACAGACACAAATTTGTTTGTGTAGCTTATGCTGTAAAAGATATTGTCATTGATCAGTGGATTGCTACACAGAAAGCTTATGATAAAGCTGATGCGAAGATTGTTTACTATTTATCAATGGAATTCTTAATGGGCCGTGCTCTTGGAAATATGATTATTAACCTTTCCAGCAGAGACGAAATCAGGGAAGCAATCGAGGAGTTAGGTCTTGACCTTAATGTAATCGAAGATCAGGAGCCTGATGCAGCATTAGGAAACGGTGGTCTTGGAAGACTGGCAGCTTGTTTTCTGGATAGTTTATCAACACTGAACTATCCTGCTTACGGATGCGGTATCAGATACAAATATGGTATGTTCCAGCAGAAGATTGAGAATGGTTTCCAGAAAGAAATTCCGGAAGACTGGTTAAGACATATTAATCCGCTTGAAATCAAGCGTGAGGAGTATGCCTGTGAAGTTAAGTTTGGCGGCTATGTTAAGGTTGAACACAAGGATGGACGTAACCATTTTATTCAGGAAGGTTATCAGTCAGTTAACGCAATCCCTTATGATATGCCTATCGTAGGTTATGGTAATAATGTGGTAAATACACTTAGAATATGGGATGCAGAACCTGTTGTTCATTTCAATCTTGATGAATTTGACAAAGGTGCTTATATGGCGGCTGTGGAGCAGGAAAATCTTGCAAAGACTATTACAGAAGTTCTTTATCCAAATGATAATCATTATGCAGGTAAAGAGTTGAGACTGAAGCAGCAGTATTTCTTTGTTTCAGCAAGTTTACAGACAGCAATTAAGAAATATCTTAAGAGCCATGATGATATTAAGAAATTACCTGAAAAGGTAGTGTTCCAGATGAACGATACCCATCCTACACTTACAGTTGCGGAACTTATGAGACTGTTAATGGATGAATATTTCCTTGAGTGGGATGAAGCGTGGGAAGTAACGACACATTGCTGTGCTTATACAAACCATACAATTATGAGCGAGGCTCTTGAAAAATGGCCAATTGAATTATTCTCAAGACTTCTTCCAAGATGTTATCAGATTATTGAAGAAATCAACAGAAGATTTTGTATGGAAATTGAGAGCAAGTATCCTGGAAATCATGAGAAGGTTGCTAAGATGGCAATTATTTATGATGGACAGGTTAAGATGGCACATCTTGCTATCTGCGCAGGATTTTCAGTAAATGGTGTGGCAAGACTTCACACAGAAATTCTTAAGAATCAGGAGTTAAAAGATTTTTATGAATTGATGCCTGAGAAGTTCAATAACAAGACCAACGGTATTACACAGAGAAGATTCCTTCTTCATGCGAATCCGTTACTTGCAGACTGGGTTACAAATAAAGTTGGTGATGAATGGATCACAAATCTTTCTAAGATCAAAGGTATAGAGGTTTATGCTGAAGACAAGAAAGCTCAGTCAGAATTTATGAATATTAAATACCAGAATAAGGTGCGTCTTGCAAAGTACATCAAAGAACATAATGGTATTGATGTAGATCCACGTTCTATCTTTGATGTTCAGGTCAAGAGACTTCATGAGTACAAGAGACAGTTACTTAATATTTTACATGTTATGTATTTATATAACCAGATTAAGGAACATCCTGAAATGGAATTTTATCCAAGAACATTCATTTTTGGAGCAAAAGCAGCAGCAGGTTACAAGATTGCTAAACTTACAATCAAGTTAATTAACAGTGTTGCTGATGTAATCAACAATGATGAATCCATTAACGGAAAACTTAAGGTTGTATTTATTGAGAACTACCGGGTATCAAATGCTGAAATTATTTTTGCGGCATCTGATGTAAGTGAGCAGATTTCCACAGCTTCTAAGGAGGCATCAGGTACAGGTAACATGAAATTTATGTTAAATGGTGCCCTTACGCTTGGCACAATGGACGGTGCCAATGTAGAAATGGTAGAAGAAGTTGGCGTGGAAAATGCATTTATCTTCGGTCTTTCTTCAGACGAAGTAATCAATTACGAAAATAACGGTGGATATAATCCAATGGAAATCTTCAACGCAGACATGGATGTAAGAAAAGTGCTTATGCAGTTGATTAATGGTTTCTATTCACCGGATGATCCTGAAAGATTCAGACCAATTTATAATTCTCTCCTTACAGCACAGGAGACAGGTGTAGCTGACAGATACTTTATCTTAAAGGATTTCAGATCTTATGCGGAAGCTCAGACAAGGGTGGAAAAGGCTTACAGAGACACAGAAGGATGGGCAAAATCAGCAATTCTTAACGTGGCAAATGTTGGTAAGTTTACATCTGACAGAACCATTGAGGAGTATGCAAAAGATATATGGAAGCTTGAAAAAGTGGAAGTAAAGATGGATTAAGCTGGTGAAGAATATTTTCGCAGCATAGATTTCATGGGATGGACACCCATAAATGTCCATTTACCGGTGAATACCGGTCAGGAAAATTGAAAAGGGTTATTAAATAGAACCGGCAGGCAATAGCCTGCCGGTTCTATTTAATAATGAATCAATTGATTAAGACGAATTGAAAATGCAATAAAAATCAGTTATACTGATTATCAAAGAATCAATGATATTTTGAGCGGGTTTTTATGGGGAAAATGATTGTAATAAAAAGAACAAATTTCCATGGTAGTTGAAATTATTTTTTTGTTAATAATATAAATTGAAGTACGGATGTATAATAAGTAAACAATGTGAAAATTTCCCTAAAGGATTTTTTAAGTTATGAATAGAAAGGAGCAACAATGAGGATTATAAAAACAGAGGATTATTACACAATGAGCAGGGTAGCTGCGAACATTATTTCAGCCCAGATTATAATGAAACCGGATTGTGTTATTGGGCTGGCAACAGGCTCTACACCCCTTGGAACTTATGAACAACTGATAAGATGGTACAAGAAAGGGGATTTGGATTTCAGTGAGGTAACGACAATAAATTTAGATGAATACAGAGGGTTATCGCCGGAAAATGACCAGAGTTATCGCTATTTCATGAATACCAATTTTTTTAATCACATTAATGTTAAAAAAGAAAATACCCATGTTCCGGACGGACTTGAGATGGATATTGCTAAGGCTTGTGGTGATTACAATAATATTATAAAGCAGCATGGCGGGGTTGATCTTCAGCTTCTGGGGCTTGGAAATAATGGTCATATTGGATTTAATGAGCCGGGGGAGGCATTTGAGAAAGAAACTCACTGTGTTAAACTGGCAGAGAGCACTGTGAATGCAAATTCAAGATTCTTTGAAAATATGGTCGCAGAGGTTATGGACAGATGTGGTGATT
>JAUUNJ010000537.1 GCA_030844625.1 Roseburia sp.
CACCCATTTTTTCAAATGTGCTTTTCATGTGTTATTCCTCCTTGAAATCAGCGATGTCCTTAGATCATCGCATAATATTTCAGGGCAGCCTTGATAGCATCTTCTTTCTCTTTCGGGCATTGTGGAACTCTTGCATTTTCTGATTTTGGAAGATTATAGTTTTCTCCCACTTCAATTCCACATTTGCGTTTTACCTGAGAAATATATAAACTTGAAACCTTCAAGCCAAATTCTTTCAGCACATAATCTTTGATTTCCTGATAGGTTGCTTTCAACTCGGCACTGGTGGCATCCAGCTCGTCAAGGTCTAAGTCGATCTCTATCGTGTCATCTGGTTTTTGTTGGGACAAAAGAACAACCGTCTCATTTTGTGTATCATTGTCCAAACTTAGGGTAAACTCTTTTTCTATAATCGGCAACTTAAATTCTATGGATTTCAGCCATTGTCCATTCTCTTTACGTTCTTCGTAAATCTGCACATTATCCACTAACTGTGACAGGAACTCTCGTTTCTCAGCTTCGTTCATTTGGGCATACAGCTTATCAAAGAAAATGAGTGCCTTGTAGATATTGTCTCCCGTAATCTTGTCTGCTAGCAGAGCACGTTTTTTAGTTTTTGCAGATATAAGCAATTCCTCTGCTTCCTCTATTTTATCATAAGTCTTGTACAAACGGTTCTCTAAATCTTTTTTTCTTCGCTGATAATGTTTATCCTCATAATCTAGGGAATCAATATCTGACAAGATCATATCTTTATTATGATATAGCTGTCTTAATTGTTTTTCGTAATTTGCTATTTCCTGATCTAATGCGCTAGTGTCTACTTCCATATTTATCTTGCTACGTATTAAATCCGAAAATTTAGGATTGCTAACCAGTTTACTGATCACCTCTGCAACAGAAGCATCCAGCATTTCCTCATGCACCTGTTTTTTATAATCACACTTATGACCTCTGGTCATATTCCGGTGTTTACAGCCATAATAATAAAAGTCCTTATAATTGCTTCCATCCTTGCGCTTCTTAATGGCCTTGTTGCCATACATTCCGGCACCGCAGACAGGACATTTTAAAATTCCAGATAAAAGATGTATCTTTTCTTTCTTATCACGATTGACCTTTTCGTACTTTTTAGCCTGTGCCGCCACCTTGACCTGTGCCTGCTCCCATACTTCTTCTGATACAAGAGCTTCATGTAAACCATCTACCAACAGATAATCGTCTTTCTTAACCTGCCTGTACTCGTTCCTTGTACCATGAACCTTTTCTGTCCGTCTTCTGCCATAGGAGATTTTACCGCTATAAACCGGATTCTGTATAATCCTTCTGATAAGAGCAGCATCAAATAACGGATTTTTACCATTCTGTCTGGCTATCTTATGAATTCCATGATTTTCTAAATATTTAGCAATTCCATTCGCTCCTAGATCTGTATTTACATATTGGTCAAATATCGTTCTGATAGCTACTGCCTCTTCCTCATTCACTACCAATTTTCCATCAATGAGAGCATATCCATATGGTGCAAAACCACCATTCCATTTACCTTCCCTGGCTTTCTGCATCCTGCCTTCCATTGTCTGAACACGAATGGTCTCACGTTCAATCTCCGCCACTGCTGACAAAACAGATATCATAAGTTTTCCGGCATCTTTAGATGAATCTATTCCATCCTCTACACAAATCAGATTCACACCAAAATCCTGCATCACTTGTAATGTTGCAAGAACATCTGCCGCATTTCTTCCAAATCTGGAAAGCTTAAATACAAGGACATAAGACACTTCATCTTTTCCTGATTTGATATCGTCCATCATCTGATTAAATGCAATTCTTCCCTCTATAGACTTACCGGATTTTCCAGCGTCCTCATACTCACTGGCAATTTCATATTCATTATAGTCACAAAAGGCTTTCATTTTTGTTTTCTGTGCATCTAGAGAATATCCGTCTATCTGCATGGTTGTAGAAACACGGGTGTAAAGATACACTTTTATCTTTTCTTTAGACATTCTTACCACCTCATAATATCATTATTTCTAGGCGTTTGCGAAACGCCACAGACCGCATAAATACGGCATTTTTTGTTACCAAA
>JAUUNJ010000538.1 GCA_030844625.1 Roseburia sp.
AAATTAATCTGCAATCTTGTCAAACTTAACAAGATTCTTTTTAATTAAAATAAAATTTTTTAGAGTTACTATCATATCCGTGCTAAAAACTGCGATTAATAAGCATATTATAATATTTCCCATAAGATGAGGGATTTTATTCACCCCCGCCATAATGAATGGATGTACCATTCTCACAGCGAAAACAACCGCAATTCCCCACATAATGCTAAATCCAAGACAGACATATCCTCCTATATTGAATGGCTTATCTGTATAATCCCACCATCTCATATGAAATATTTTATCTAAAATCCATCCCCCAAATAATTCCACTGCTGTGCAGATAGCCATTCCTCCTATAAATAGCAGTATCCATTTATCACTGATTGGCATCAGTGCCATTAATACACCCAGCATTCCACAGCCATATATGGGACAGACAGGACCATTTAAGAACCCTCTATTTTCAACCTTGCCTACTGTTACCGCCACAAAGGCAACTTCAATACACCACCCAATAAAACTATAAATGAAAAATAACAAAGCCATATTGTAAAACGAAAGTGTCATTTGTACCTCCTTGTATTTCATCCGTTGCAAATCATTCTATCAAAAAATCGATCACTTCACCACAATAAAATTATTTTCCACCAGCAGCCAATTCGCCCGAAACAACTGCATAATCTGCCAATAAGAAATTCCTCTTAAATTATATTCCTCTACCAATTCCATTTTCGCCTGAAGACTCCGGGAATCTTCAAACCACACCTCATGTTCAACTCCATGATCCATATAATTAAAAAATGGCGTCTGCGCTACCTCATCATAGAAAATCTGTGCTCCATATTGTATCGCTATCTGAACAGCTTCAATATTTCCTATTGTCCTAGCCTTTGTAACTCCCCTTTCATAGGGCAATGGCCAGTCATACCCATAATTAGGAATTCCCATGTTTATTTTTTCGGAAGGTATTTCTGTCACTGCATAATCCAGCACCTGACGAACTTTATTAATAGGCGCTACAGCCATTGGGGGTGCTATGGTCTATTAGTTGCACTATTTCAATAAGTAACAAAATGATAAACTGTTCTTATAATGTAAAAGACTCCGGATATTCTCCAGAGTCTTTTTCTAATTATATCTTACAATTACATATAATTATCTAAAATTTATTTTGTAAAATTCATAAATGGCAAATTGTATGTTGGATATTGTGATGCCGCGGTAACATTTGCTATTATTGGTCTTAAATATGACATTAATAATGCTGGTGCATTCTGGCTTAACAAAGTATCTACCATTTTCTCGTCTTGTTCATCATTCCATCTGAACATTGCCTTTTGAGTTGCATCAATTAAAAAAGGTGTAACATCTTTTTCTCCAATAATTACATTTAATTCAACCAATGCCTCATTGCTATCTGTAACTCTCTTTACATTCACATTAGATTTAATTTCTAACTTTATTCCTTTATTTTTTTTAATATCAAATTCTTCATTTATTACAAAATTCAACTTATCTAACACTGGACTTGTAAATTGAAAACCACTTGTTACCATTTTTCTATCCTTTCTACGCCGCATTAACCATCGTCTTTACATCTTTTTCAGAAATCATTTCATATTTCAATGGCTTTGTTTGTGCTTCATATGCCTTGTTTAAAGCATTATAAATTTCTGCTAATGCTTTAATATCTGCTAAATTTAATGTGGTTTCACTAAATTTATTATAATGATTTATAGTTTCAAGTTCAACTTGTTCCCTTGATTCATTATTATTACTAGGTACATCTAAAAACGATAAATCTAAATCTGGTATATCAACAGAAATCTTTCCATCTTCATTGCTTATCTCTTTTATTCTTCCACCTTCATTTAAGAAAGCATTTCTTCTTCGTATTTTTTCTTCATTTGGTCGATAAATACTTTGAATCAACTGCGTGGATTCTTCCGCTGACAAAATAATATCACTAATATTATAAAACATATAGTATCCCCCTCTATATATTATATATTATCACACTTCTGTATATTCTTCTATTTTTTGTTTATTATCTCCATTTAAACAATCTATATACATTAATGTTGTTTCTTCTCTATATCCCGATTTA
>JAUUNJ010000539.1 GCA_030844625.1 Roseburia sp.
TCATCTACAAGAGCAATGTATCTTGATGGAAGTAATGTACCGGAATCTGTTTATGATAATCTGATAGAAGTAGTACATGAGAATCTGGATTTGATGTATAGATATGTGGCATTGAGAAAGAAAGCTCTGGGAGTGGATGAACTTCATATGTATGATGTGTATGCACCAATTGCTAAGGCTCCACAGGAAAAAATATCATTTGAAAGGGCGAAAGAAATGGTAAAAGAGGGTCTTGCTCCAATGGGGCAGGGATATCTTGATAAACTGCAGGAAGGTTTTGATAACCGCTGGATTGATATTTATGAAAATGAGGGAAAGAGAAGTGGAGCATATTCCTGGGGCGCATATGGTACGCACCCATATGTCCTTTTGAACTATCAGGGAACATTAGATCATGTATTTACGTTGGCACACGAAATGGGTCATGCGCTCCATTCCTATTATTCCGATGCCAATCAGCCATATATTAATGCAGGATATAAAATCTTTGTGGCGGAAGTTGCATCCACATGTAATGAATCACTGCTCATTCATCATTTATTAAAGAAAACCAATGATAAGGAGACAAAGGCATATTTAATCAATCATTTCTTAGAGCAGTTTAAGGGAACGCTTTATCGTCAGACAATGTTTGCGGAATTTGAAAAGATTACCCATAAAATGGCGGAGGAGGGAGAAACTCTTACCAGCGATGTTCTTTGTAAGGTATATTATGATCTGAATAAGCAATATTTTGGAGATGAAATGGTGTTGGATGAAGAGATTGCGTTGGAGTGGGCAAGAATACCTCATTTTTACAATCCTTTTTATGTATATCAGTATGCCACAGGAATATCTGCAGCAATTGCGCTATCAAGGAAGATAATGTCTGAGGGCGAGAAAGGTGTAGCCGATTATATGAAATTTTTAACGGGTGGCGGTTCCAAAGATCCAATCGAGTTATTGAAACTCGCGGGCGTGGATATGGCAAGTAAGGAGCCGATAAGAAGTGCTTTACAGTTGTTTAAGGAGCTGCTGGATCAGATGGAAGAACTGGTATAGAGGAAAGAATGCACCAGTAGAAATGAGCCATGATATATAGACCCCAAAATAACAATCCATTTTATGCATAAATGATTCCGCAAAGATATATAACAAGCGGAATAGAAACTAAGGACATTAAAGTGGATATAAAGATTGTTTTTGACACGAATTTATAATCAAGCTCATATTCTGTTGCCAGCATTAGTGCGATATTGGCTATCGGCATCAAAAATTCAATAAACATAACATTAAACAGAAGGTCATCGCTGATACAAAATCTGAATACAGGGTATAATAGTATTGGAAGAACAAACTGTTTTATAATTGAAAAGACATATACACGCCATTCATTGAATACTTCTCTAAGTTTCATTGAGGCCAGTGTTGAACCAACAAGGATCATGGCAAGAGGGGAAGTTAAATCTCCCACGGTGTCAATTACATTTTCAATGGTTGAAGGAAAATGAATATTTACCCCATATATGATAATGGCGATTACGGAACACAAAATTCCCGGTGATAAAAGATCCTTAAGTTTTAATGTTGTTTCAACAGTGTCACCGTAACCGATTATAATTACACCGTAGGTAAAAACGGCAAGATTGAAAAAGATGTTCAGCACAGCAGCATAGAATACGGCTGTAGGACCATCTTCACCGCAGGCGGCCTGAAGAATAGGCATACCCATAAAACCTACGTTTGAAAAAATCAGCATAAACATGTACACACCCTGTCGGGCTTTTACAATATGCATTGTTCTTAACATAATTTTTACGATTATAAACGCCAGAACAGGCATAATTATAAAAAAACCTACGGACACAGCAAACAATGAAATAACGGTGGATGTATCAGGACGGTTGTTCATTGACAGAACAGAACTTATAATCATAAGCGGCATGGTAACATTAATTACCAATGAATTTATGTGTTTGTTTACTGTTTCGTTAAGAATCTCCAATTTAAAAACAAGGTATCCAACGCATATTATTAAAAATAATTGTATCAACTGGTTAACCAGCACAGTCATGTCAATCATTATTACCTCCGGGTAAATTAATAAATA
>JAUUNJ010000018.1 GCA_030844625.1 Roseburia sp.
TCAACTTTTGAAATATTATTTTTCAATTTTCTAATCCTTGCAGCCTCAGCTTTCCTTTCCAGATAATCCTGCTTGTTACTTGAAGTAGAAGAAGAGGTAGAAATTTTTTCTTCTTTTGGAGCATAGATTTTTGTAAGCTCCTCTTTCTTTTCTTCATAATAATCATAGTTTCCAAGATAATTTATCATTCGATTGTTTGTTAATTCCAATATTCTTGAAGCGGTCTGGTTAATAAAATATCTGTCATGTGATACATAAAAAACAGTTCCGGTATAATTGTTAATGGCATTTTCAAGAATTTCTTTGGAAGTCATGTCCAGATGATTGGTTGGCTCATCCAAAATAATCAGATTGGCATCCGATAACATTAATTTTGCAAGGGAGAGACGTCCCTTTTCCCCACCGCTTAAATCGGAGACTCTTTTAAATACATCGTCACCGGTAAACATGAACGCAGCAAGGGTATTACGGATTTTAGTGTTGGTCATATCAGGGTAAGCATCTGAAATTTCTTCAAAGAGAGTATTTTCATCATTCAGATTGTGATGTTCCTGATCGTAGTAGCCGATATGCACATTCGTGCCAAGTTTAACGGTACCGTAGTCTGCGTCAATAACATCATTTATGATTTTTAGTATTGTTGTCTTTCCTGTGCCGTTATCTCCGATTAAGGCAACATGCTCTCCACGTTTGATTTCAAAATTAATATCCCCAAACAGATGAAGAGTACCAAAAGATTTGGAAAGACTCTCTACGGACAACACATCATTGCCACTGACACAGTCCGGCTCCAGTTTTAAAGTCATGGAATCCTGAAGTTGGGTCGGTTTTTCTATAAGTTCCATTTGTTCCAATGCCTTTTCCCGGCTTTGGGCACGCTTATAAAATTTTTCCTGTTTGTAGGAACGAAGTTTTGCAATAACTTCCTCCTGATGCTTAATTTCGCTTTGCTGTTTCAGATACAGATTAATCTGTGCCTGCCGTAACTGCTGTTTTTTTACTGAAAATTCAGAATAATTTCCATCGAAGACATGACATTTTGTGTTTTCTATTTCGATTACTTTTGTTACAATTTTATCGAGAAAATATCTGTCATGGGCAATAATCAGAACAGCCCCCTTATAATTTAAAAGGTATGTTTCAAGCCATTTGATGGAATTTAAATCTAAATGGTTTGTGGGCTCGTCCAACATTATAATATCAGGCTGTTCCAACAGTAATTTGCAGAGGGCAACACGGGTTTTCTGACCACCAGAGAGGGTGCCAACCTGCTTATTAAAATCTTCTTCTGTGAATCCCAGACCTTTAATGACGCCCTCGATTTCACTTTTATAGGAATATCCGTTTAATAATTGAAAACGATGCTCAAGATTGGTGTAATTATCCATTAACTTTTTTAGTTCATCTCCTGAAACAGCAGACATCATTTTTTCGTATTCAAGAAGTTTTTGTTCCATATCGATAATGTCTTTTTTTACCAGCTTAACTTCTTCATAAATAGTATTATGGGAGCTAAGATCCTGATATTGGGCAAGATATCCAATACTTTTGTCTTTGCCGACAGTAACAGTACCCTGGTCAGCACTCAGTTCTCCCATAATAATCTTCATGATGGTAGATTTTCCGGCACCATTATTTCCAACAATGGCTGCCTTTTCATAGTCATTAATAAAAAAAGAACAGTCATTTAATATTTCTTCTATACCATATGCCTTTGATATATGGTTGCATGAAAGTATCATGATTTGCCTCCTAATGCCTTAAGTAGAAATGCCTGAACTTTTAGTTGAAGCATAAACTCAAGGTTGAAAGATTGACTTACATCAAAACAGTTTATCATAAAATAGCAAATTTTCAAAGATATGATGAAGTAAAATTAGGGAGAAGCAGTCTGTATTTTTTATATAAAGAAGTATGACAAATATTTGACAATGTATATAAGAATAATTATAATTATTGATATACAAAAGACTTGAGGAGTATAGAAATGAATAAAATATCAAAAGCTGTAATTGCCAGACTGCCAAGATATTACCGATATCTTGATGAACTACGTCAGCAGAAGGTGGAGCGTATTTCTTCTAAAGAATTAAGCAAGCTAATGAATGTTACGGCTTCCCAAATCAGACAGGATTTGAATAATTTCGGGGGATTTGGACAGCAGGGATACGGATATAATGTTCAATATCTTTATGATGAGATAGGAAAATTGCTGGGACTTGGAATACCACATAAAATGGTTATTGTAGGGGCAGGTAATCTGGGACAGGCAATTGCCAATTACGGAAACTTTAAGAACAGGGGATTTGAAATCACAGCGTTGTTTGACAGAAATCCGGAATTAATTGGCAAAAAAACCGCTAATGGTGAAATAATGAACATTGAAGATCTTTATGATTATGTAAAGGAAAATAAGGTGGAAATTGTTGCGTTGACGCTTCCTAAGGAGCCGGCGCGGAAAATAGCCGAAAAGCTTGTTGAATGCGGTGTGACGGCATTCTGGAACTTTGCACACACAGATTTAAGCTTTTCAGATGATATTATCGTTGAAAATGTACATTTATCAGAAAGCTTAATGAAACTAACATACAGAATTTCAGAAAATAATGAGAAACAGGAGTAGTACATGAAGAATATTGTTTCAGGTACTGATATGAAAAAGGTAGACAATTACACAATCAGCCAAATTGGAATTCCATCTATGGTGTTAATGGAGAGAGCTGCTTTTTGCGTTGCAGAGTTAATCTGCAACAATGAATCTAAGGATAAAACAGTACTTGTAGTTGCAGGTACAGGCAATAACGGTGCTGATGGCATTGCAGTGTGCAGGATGTTATATCTGAAAGGGTATAGCACCTGTATTTATATTTTAGGGGATGTAAATAAAGGAAGTAATGAGTTTCAGAAACAGCTTAGTATTGCAGATAAGTTAAACATTCCCCGAATCACCCATTTTACGGATTCGGATATTGTGGTAGATGCAATTTTTGGAGTTGGACTTTCCAGAAATCCGGAAGGTAAATTTGCAGAGGTAATTGAGAACATCAATAAAGGGAAAAATACTGTTTATGCAGTGGATATTCCTTCAGGAATCAATGCCGATACGGGCAAGGTGTGGGGAGTATCTGTAAAGGCTGATTATACAGTAACTTTTGGAAGCCACAAAATAGGAACTGTGTTATATCCGGGTGCGGATTACTGTGGAGAAGTCACTGTTGCAGATATAGGATTTCCGGAAGAGGCTTACGAAAGACAGGCACAGCCAATTAAATATGCGGTTTTTGAGGATTTAAAATTTGTGCCTGCAAGGCCTAATTATTCTAATAAAGGTACCTATGGAAAGGTACTTATCATTGCAGGAAGCAGAGATATTTCGGGGGCAGCATGTCTTTGTGCGGCGGCAGCGTTTCGGGTAGGAGCAGGTCTTGTGAGAGTATTTACTCACAAAGATAATCGTCAGGTGATTCAAAAATTGCTGCCGGAAGCTATGGTGAATACCTATGATACAGAAAAGTTTGATGAAAAGGCTCTGGATTCCTGTCTGAATTGGTGTGATGTGGTGGCGGTAGGACCGGGACTTTCCACAGGTGTGATTCAGAAAAAAATTGTGGAGCGGGTTTTGGATGCTAAACTGCCGGCTGTGATTGATGCAGATGGAATCAATAATATATCAGAAGATGAGAGATTAAAGAAAAAACTTCACAAAAAGGTGATTCTCACTCCACATCTGGGGGAAATGAGCCGATTGGTGAAAGAACCGGTGAAAAAAATTGCCGATGATTTGATTCGATATGCCAGAATGGCTAACTATAAGTATAATGTTAATTGTATTTTAAAAGATGCACGAACAGTTATTACAACCGAAAAACAGACCTTCATTAACCTTACCGGCAACAGTGGAATGGCAACAGCGGGTTCGGGCGATGTACTTACAGGAATTACGGTAGGATTAATTGGTGTTGGTGTGGACTTTGATAATGCTGCAGTCCTTGCACCTTATATTCATGGTATTGCAGGGGATATGGCGGCAGAAAAAATTTCAAAGACAAGTCTTATGGCAACTGATATGATAGAGGAATTAAAAAGAATATTTAAGTGATGAAAGAGCCATACCCATTGGTTACAGACAGTTTGGAGGGAAAATGGAGATTGATAAATATTTCAGATGCTATGCAGAAATCAATTTGGATGCAATTCATAAAAATGTTGAATCCATGAAAGAAAAACTGGAACCGAAAACAGGAATTATTGCAGTAATTAAGACAGACGGTTATGGACATGGAGCCGTACCGATTGCAAAGGTGCTGGATGATTTATGCTATGGATATGCGGTTGCCACTGCGTATGAAGGACATAACCTGAGAAGACATGATATTACAAAGCCTCTGTTTATATTAGGGTATACACCGGAATGTACTTATGACATGGTTATTGCAGAGGAAATGATTCCTCCTGTATTTTCCCTAGAAATGGCTGTAAAGCTTTCGGAGCACGCACAGAAATTAAATAAGACGGTAAAGATTAATATTGCTGTAGATACAGGAATGAGCAGAATCGGATATATTCCGTCGGATAGTGCAATAGAGGAAATTGTCAGGATCAATGATTTGCCGAATCTTAAGATTGAGTCTGTTTTCACTCATTTTGCAAAAGCAGATTATGCGGACAAAGGTTTTGCAAGAAAGCAGCTTAAGGAATTTATGGAGTTTGTGACAGCCATTGAAGAAAGAGGTATAAAAATCCCTATTCATCAGTGTGCAAACAGCGCAGCAATAATGGAAATGCCGGAAACATCCCTGAATCTTTCACGGGCAGGAATTTCTATGTATGGACTTTATCCGTCAGAGGAGATGAGCCGGAAGAATATGAAACTATATCCGGCTATGTCAATCTACAGTCATGTAGTATTTGTGAAAGAAATAGAAGCAGGCAGAGGAATCAGTTATGGACAGACTTTCGTAGCTGAACATCCTATGAAGATTGCCACAATACCAATTGGTTATGGGGATGGTTATCCACGCAATCTGAGTAATAAGGGATATGTGCTGATACATGGCAGGAAAGCAGATATTGTAGGCCGTGTGTGTATGGACCAGTTTATGGTTGATGTTACCGGAATGGATGTAAAGACCGGAGATGTGGTTACTATTGCAGGAAAAGACGGTGGTGAGGAAATATTTATTGATGATCTTGCGGCTCTTGCAGGAACCTTTAACTATGAATTTGTATGTGACTTGGGAAAAAGGGTACCGAGAGTTTTTGTGAAAAACAATAAGATTGTAGGAATGAAAGATTATTATGATGATGACTATGAGATTATGCTGTAGTAGTAAAACTGCATAAATTTGTAAATAATCTAATATCTTTGAATACACATTACAAAAAATGGAATACTTATAATATAGTAAGATGAATTTTGGAGTGTGGAAATGATTATTAGAAGAGGGGATATTTATTATGCAGATTTAAGACCGGTCATTGGCTCTGAGCAGGGAGGCATAAGACCAGTACTTGTGATTCAGAATGATACAGGAAACAGACATAGTCCTACAGTTATTATTGCAGCAATTACATCAAAGATGAATAAGGCAAAATTGCCTACTCATGTTGAAATTAATTCGGACAGATGTGATATCGTGAAAGATTCGGTTATTTTACTTGAACAACTGAGGACCATTGATAAGAGGAGATTAAAAGACAAGGTTTGTCATCTGGATAATGAAATCTTAAAAACAGTTGATGCAGCTTTGCTAGTAAGTCTGGAATTAGATACATAGGGAATAGGAGTAAAGTTGACTATTAAAATATAAAATGATACACTTTCTAGTGGGCGCAGAAAGGATTGTTTTGTTCCGGTTCTGCGAACAGATAAATAATATAAGAAATACAGGAGAAAGGATACAAATGTCAGGACATTCAAAATTTGCGAATATTAAACATAAGAAAGAGAAGAATGATGCGGCAAAAGGAAAGATGTTTACAATTATTGGTAAGGAAATTGCCGTGGCAGTAAAGGAAGGTGGAGCGGATCCTGCTAATAACAGCAAACTTCGCGATGTAATTGCAAAGGCTAAGGCAAACAATATGCCAAATGATACCATTGAAAGAGGAATTAAAAAGGCTGCAGGAAATGCCAGTGCCGTTAATTATGAATCAGCAAGATACGAGGGCTATGGTCCAAACGGTATTGCGATTATTGTTGACGCTCTTACAGATAATAAGAACAGAACGGCTGCCAATGTTAGAAACTGCTTTACAAAAGGTGGCGGGAATGTAGGAACACAGGGATGTGTATCTTATATGTTTGATGAAAAGGGGCAGATTATCATTGATAAGGAACAGTGTGACATGGATTCTGATGAATTAATGATGATGACAATAGATGCGGGAGCAGAAGATTTTGCCGAGGAAGAAGACAGTTATGAAATTATTACAAATCCGGCTGAATTCAGCAATGTTCGTGAAGTATTAGAACAGGCAGGGATTAAGATGGCAGAAGCTGAAGTTACTATGATTCCACAGAATTATGTATCATTAACGGACGAAGAAGCAATTAAGAAAATGAACATTATAATTGATAGACTTGATGAGGATGAAGATGTTCAGCAGGTTTATCACAATTGGGATGAATAATCAGGTTTAAATTAATGAATACAGTACTTTTTGACTTAGACGGAACAATGCTTCCGATGGATATGAAAGAATTTACAGATACATATATACTCTTGTTAAGCAACCGGCTTATTTCTGCCGGATATGATGCTGATCAAGTGATTGCCGGCATATGGGCAGGACAAAAAGCAATGATTGCCAATGATGGTATGATTACTAATGAAGAATGTTTCTGGAAAGCTTTTGAAACCTTTTTAACTAAGGGAGAAGAAAAACTGGACACAAAATATAAAAGAAAATTGGAAAAGGAAATCACAAAATTCTACAGAGAAGATTTTGGGGTGGCAAGATACATAACACATCCGAGTGATGTGGTGGCAGAATGCATTGATCTTTTAAAAAATAAAGGATATCAGGTTGTGGTTGCTACCAACCCTATTTTTCCAGAGGTCGCGACTCTTGAGAGAATGGCATGGGCAGGAATTCATTCAGATGATTTTTCACTGATTACTACATATGAAAACTCATGTTATTCCAAACCAAACCTAAATTATTACAAGTTTTTGCTGAAGACTCTGGATAAAGACCCGGAGGATTGTTTAATGGTGGGCAATGATGTACACGAAGATATGTGTGCCCGGGAATTAGGAATCGATGTATTTTTGATAGAAGGATATGTAATCAATGAGTTTAAGGAGGATACATTTGATCTGAAAAAGGGTAATTGGAATGTGTTTAAAGAGTACGTTTCCAATCTTCCGAATTTAAATTAATATAGAAATATTTTGTAATATTTAATTTAGAAATATATTTAAGTAAAAAATCACGTAATGATATTTCATTACGTGATTTTTTATAAAAGATATTGTAGATACATTTTTATTTGATTCATACTTAAGTATTGCTTTCGTTCTCATAAAGTTTCTGATAAATTTGTTCTGTTAATTCATATATTAATGCTTCATCAGCATCCTCAAACTGATGCATAAGGGCATATTTAATTTTGTCTGCGCGACCGAAGTAAAGCAACTCATCAGGTTGTTGCAGATCTAAATCCCGATCTAAATCATTGACAGACAAATTCTCATCGGACCAGAGGAGAATTTCATCAATTAATTTATCTTCAACATCAGCATCTATTTTTACCTGCTTGGCATGCATAAAGGAAACAATTCCGGAGATAATGAAGATAATAAATATTCCGCCCATCACAGAGTAAAACAACCAGGATGTTTCAGAATTTAAAGGAATCGGTATGACCTTTGTTAAAACCAAAATTATAAAAATCACACCAATAATCCCGACCAATAGCATAGTAGCGGCAGAGGACATAATATCGTTATATTTATCTGATAGTTTCACGTATGATGGGACATTATTCTCGGTAAAGTCATGTAATTTAACAGGGATATTATTCTCGGCAGATTCATCAGAATTCATATTCAGATCCTGTTTCATATTAGTATTTTCGTTATTAAGGTTATCTGTCATATTTTTAAATTCCCTTCTGTAAAAATTTCTGCGATTATTTCGCTTAATCTAATTATATAACATAACTTTTATTCTCACAAGTAAATGTATGTTTCAAACATAGAAAATTGGTGATATAATTTTAAAATAAATGCAATATAACTAAATATTATAAGGAAAAAATTATGAAAATTACAGTGTTAGCAGTAGGAAAAATTAAAGAACAGTTTTATACAGATGCCATAAAGGAATATTCAAAAAGATTGTCGAGATATTGTAAATTAGAAATAATTCAGGTATCAGATGAAAAAACAACAGAAAACTGCACAGAAAATGAAAAGGAAATCGTTAAGCAAAAGGAAGCTGAAAGACTAGTAAAGTATATACCGGAAGATGCATATGTGATAACGCTGGAAATAAATGGGGAAAATCCGGATTCACTGGAACTGGCAGATAAAATAAATAAATTGGGGATTAGCGGTACCAGTCATATGGTCTTTGTGATTGGCGGTTCACTAGGACTTCATTCGTCAATTTCAAAGAAAGCTGATTTTAAACTGAGTTTTTCAAAAATGACATTTCCACATCAGTTGATGCGCGTGATTTTGTTAGAGCAGATATATCGGAGTTACCGGATTATTCATAATCAGCCATATCATAAATAACGGAGGTTTTAATTAAAAAGGCATAACTGAAATAAAATTTATCAACAAAAAAATAAATATTAATATTTATTTTTTTGTTGATTATTTTTTTATTAAATGTATAATAAAAGTGAAGAAAAAAACTTCTGAAAAATTTGAGGTGATTATATGTTATATGATTTTTTATTAGAAATATATGGAGAAAATGAGCCGATATTTGTTTCGGAGATTCAGTATGAGAATATGTCAATAAATTATATAAGACAGCAAATAAAAAGGCTTGTAGATATAGGTAGGTTGAAACGATACGATACAGGAATATATTATATTCCAAAGAAGAGCGCATTTAAGTCGGGTTCTGTACCGGAATTTTCAAAAGTAGTTGAGAAGAAATATTTGATGGAACAAGATGTTCGTTGTGGTTATATTGGAGGTGTAGCTTTTGCGAATCAATTGATGTTGACTACACAGGTATCAAATGTTTGTGAAGTTATAACAAACAAGGCTTCTAAAGATTATCGGGAGACTACACTTGGTTCTGAAAGAGTGATTATAAGGAAACCTCGAGCAGAGATTACGGAAGAGAATTATCAAATATTAAGATTTCTTGATTTAATTAAAGATATAGACATAGTTGCTGAAGTGTCAAAGAAGGAATTATCTGAACGAGTACTCCTATATATGAAAAAAATAGCAATTACTTTTTATGATTTACAGCCATATTTGGATTATTATCCAGATAAGATATATAAAAATATGTATGAAGTAGGGTTATTGAATGGAATATCTGCATAAACAAAAAGAACAATTTAGTGAAGCTATTGAGCTTGTGGCATATCATAAAGGTATAGCTTCAGATATTGTTGAGAAAGATTATTATGTAACTGTGATTCTTAGGGAACTATCAAAACGAATACCTTATATTGTGTTTAAAGGTGGAACTTCCTTATCAAAGTGCTATAGGGTAATTAATAGATTTTCGGAGGATATCGATATAACAATTGATATTTCATTATCTCAAGGGCAGAAGAAAAAGTTGAAATATGCAATCGTGGAAATCGCTGAACAACTTGGAATGCATATTCAAAATATAGAAAACACTAGAAGCAGAAGAGATTATAATCGTTATGAAATCGCTTATGATACAGTGTTGTCTTTAATAGATGAAGCTGTTGTACCGGTAGTAATAGTCGAAACGTCATTTATCGCTGTATCTTTTCCAACAATTGAACTGCCGGTTAGTAGTTTAATCGGTGAAATGTTGGAATATGAAGCTCCTGAACTTATAGAAGAATATCAATTGTCTCCATTTACTATGAAAGTACAGGAGATTAATCGGACATTGATAGATAAAGTTTTTGCGATATGTGATTATTATTTAAGAAATAGAGTGCGAAAGCATTCAAGGCATATTTATGACATATACAAACTATTGCCACTGGTACCACAAGATGATAATTTCAGCAAATTAGCAAAAGAAGTGCGTTTGGTTAGAGCGAAATCTAAAACTTGTCTATCGGCTCAACCGGAGATAGATGTTCCAATGATATTAAGACATATTGTGGATGAGCAGGTTTACCGAACGGATTATGAACAGCTCACATCAAAATTATTGGATAATTTTGTTAGTTATGATACTGCGATTACTGCTGTGGAGAGTATAATTAATAGCGGAGCGTTTGAACAAGTTTTATAAAAAAGATATGATGTAAGGAGACCAACTATGGAAACAGAAGATTTGATATTAAGAAACTGGCAAGAGGGTGATGCCTTTACTTTATACGAAATGTGTCTGGATGATGACTTGAGAAAAAGTGGAATACATGGTTTTGAATCTGTTGAAGATAGTCATAATGTTATAAAACAGTGGAAGAATAATAATAACTATAAAGTGATTGTTAGTAAAGAGGATAATTGCCTGGCAGGATTTGTTCATATTGGAGATATGAACCGTTATGATGGTTATATGGAATTAGAATATGCAATAAAGTATCAATATCGTAATAAAGGATATGCAACTCAAGCCTTGAATCGTATGATAGATTACGGTTTTAGAGAACAAAATTTTGGGGTAATTGCTGCGTGGGTGAGGTCACACAATAAAAGAAGTATTCGCGTTTTAGAAAAATGCTCATTTACTTTTGAAGGTAGACTCAGAAAACATGCCCGAGATAAAAGTGATACTTTATGTTATTCCATGTTGAGGGAAGAATGGGAGAGCAGAGCATACACAAACCTCATATAGGTATGATATGCACAGCCATATCATAAATAGGGTCAGTGTTTAGCTGGAAAAACTGATGAATAATTGTTATATAATTGGAAATATGATATACTTATAGAAACAGTCAGGAAGACCTAAAAAGTGTGTGGTAGGTTGGAAAAAGCATTTACGATGACTGCGGAAATACAAAGGGAGAAATAATATGAATTTAGAAGAAAAGACAGTCGATAAAGAAACACAAGTTTTAGAAAACAATAATGCATCAGAAACAAATGCTGATGTGACAGATGAAAAGGGATATGGAAATTTGGAAGTGAAAGAATCATCTAATGTGATAACAGGTATTATTGGTGCACTTATTGGTTCACTTTTGGGTGTAGGTGTGTGGATTATTATTTATCTTTCGGGAAACATGGCAGAGATAGCAGGATGGTTAATTGTTTTCTTTGCGATTAAGGGATATAAAATACTTGGTCACACGCTTGATAAGAAAGGCATTATTATTTGTAGTATCATATCGTTATTGATGGTGCTGGCTGCACATCATTTATCATGTACAATAGTATGTTATCGAGAACTGAAAAATTATATAGATGTAAATTTCATTGACGCATTCAAACTCCTGCCAGAGGTTATTTCTGCGGGAGATGACGGTTGGAAAGGATATTTCTCTGAGTTGAGAAATGGTTATTTGTTTGCACTAGCTTGTGGTGTAACATTAATGATAAAGAAGTATATACCGACAAAATAGTGTATTTATATATACAAAACGAAAATAAACACACAAGGACAAAAATGGTTCAAATTGTTTCAAAAGCAATATTTCAGTGCTGTATTTAAATATAGAAATTAAGGTATAATTTATTTGCAATAATTTTAAACAGTTATATTGGTAATTACCAAATTGATTTTTACTTTGCAAATACTAAGTTATAACAAAAAAGAAAAGGGGGGACAGGAATGAGAAAACAATTAAAAAAAATCATTTCAACAACACTTGCACTGGCAATGATGACGGTGATGCTATCGGTATGCAGTGCAGAGGCAAAGGCAGCGGTGGTAAATGGAGATACTCAAATAACTTCCGCAAATCCTGATACTACAGCACCAACAGGTTCTATGGCAACAGCCACATATAGTGGTATGATTTACCCACTTATTAGTTTAACATTGAATGATGATGTGGGTGTAGCTGGATATTATTGGGGAACACATCCAACAAACTTAAGGTTCGTTGAACTGGAACCGGGTCATCAAGCAGGTAAACCAACGGTAACCACGCTTGCTGCTGCTGTAATCGGAGGAGGAACATATTATATGCAGGTAATAGATACAAGTGGAAATCTATCTCCGATATATAGTATGACCTATAGTCAAATAATGTTTGATTTGAACGATGGAAGTTCTACACCTACTTGCCTTATGGCACAGAGAGGAAAGATATGTGGAGTTCCACAATCAACGAGGACTGGATATGTTCTTAGAGGATGGTCAGAAGATAAAACGGCATCATATGGCACTACAACAATGTTTAAAGCAGATCGGGACAAAACATTGTATGCAATATGGGAAGACGTTACAGCCCCAACAGGCGAAATAAGACCTCATAATAATGTGACAACAAGTCAGTTGGTCCAGCTAGTGTTGAGCGATACTGCGAATGTGGCAGGATACTATTGGGGGACAAACAGTAATCCGTCAGATGATGATTATATACCTGTGACACCTGCAACAAATGTTTATGAAGATGAAACTGTATTATCTGCCGGTACATATTATCTTCTGGTAAAAGATGCAGCGGGAAATGTATCAACAGCCATAAGTAAAACATTTTATAAAACAACATTCAATGCAAATGGTGGAAATGTAGAACCGGAGTATGTGATAACAGCAAGTGGATATAACTTTGCGTTGCCAACACCGACAAGGAGTGGATATACATTTCAGGGATGGTCAGAAAGCAGCACAGCTACAAGCGGAATCACTGGAAACTATACACCGACAGGAGATGTGATTTATTATGCAACATGGATTAAAGACGAAACATAAATAATTAAAAAAATTATGGTAATGCGACCAGTTTTCTGGTCGCATTTATTATGTTTAAAGAGTTTTTTATGAAATATCATTTATAAGTATGTAGCTTAACGTTTTTCCTTAAGATACAGGTTAAAATATAAAGTTTTTACAAAATTTTGTAAGGTTATTAAAGTATTGCAATTAAATTTAAAAGTTTGTATAATATTCATAGTTTGCAAAGGAGCACTGCAACAGAGGTTGTGTTTCATCAAAACAAATGTAAAAATAGGAGGATAACAATATTATGAAAAAGATTATTTCATTAATAATGGTTTTAGCCTTGTCAGTAACAATGCTTAGTGCATGTGGAAGCAAGGAAACAAGTGAAGAGAGCAAGGAAAGTAAAGAAAAATTGGTTATGGCAACAAATGCTGAGTTTCCACCTTATGAGTATCACGAAGGAAATGAAATCGTAGGTATTGATGCTGAAATTGCTGCAGCTATAGCTGATAAGCTTGATATGGAACTGGAAATCAAAGATATGAATTTTGATTCAATTATTACAGCGGTAGATACAGGCAAGGCAGACGTTGGTATTGCAGGTATGACTGTTACACCTGATAGAGAGAAGAATGTTGATTTCTCTGATTCCTATGCAACAGGTGTTCAGGTTGTTATTGTTAAGGATGATTCCGATATAAAGACAGCAGATGATTTAACAAAGAAAGGTGCTAATAACACAGTCGGTGTTCAGACAGGTACTACAGGTGATATCTACTGTACTTCTGATATTGAAAAGAAAAAACTGGGCACAGTTAAGAGATATCCTAAGGGAGCAGATGCAGTTGCAGCATTATCTTCAGGCAAGATTGATTGTGTAGTAATTGACAATCAGCCGGCAAAAGAATTTGTAAAGGCGAATGAAGGTCTTAAGATTCTTGATACAGAATATGTAACGGAAGATTATGCTATTGCAATCAAGAAGGGCAATACTGAGTTAAAAGATTCTATTAACAAAGCTTTAAAAGAACTGAAAGAAGATGGAACAATCCAGTCTATTTTAGATAAATACATAAAGGCTGAATAATTGATTAGTTTATAGGCTGTTGGATTCCGACAGCCTTTTTCTATATGATGTGAGGATAAAATGCAAAATTGGATTAATGATTTACAGAATAATATAAATGAAACATTCATAACGGATAATCGATGGAAATATCTTTCCGATGGTGTTGTATGGACTTTAAAAATCACTTTTTTTGCTTTAATCATTGGTATTGTAATCGGTGCTTTAGTGGCAATTATCAGATCTACATATGACAAGCAGTATAGTGCAATGCCAAGAGGGGTGGGAAAAGTCATAGTATGGATTTTAAACTTAATAGCTAAGATTTATCTGACGATTTTCAGGGGGACGCCTGTTGTAGTACAGATTATGATTATGTATTACATTGTTCTGGTATGGATGGATAATGATTTGATTGTTGCTTCAATTGCTTTCGGTATTAATTCCGGTGCTTATGTGGCGGAGATTTTTAGAAGTGGAATTATGTCCATAGATGCCGGACAATTTGAGGCTGGGAGAAGTCTGGGATTTAACTATGTTCAGACCATGTTATATGTTATTATTCCGCAGGCGTTTAAAAATGTTTTGCCCACATTGGCAAATGAATTTATTGTCTTGTTAAAAGAGACATCAGTAGCAGGCTATGTTGGAATTGCAGAGTTGACAAAAGGCGGAGATATAATAAGGTCAGCAACATATAAAGCCTTTTTCCCATTGATATCAGTGGCATTGATTTATCTTATTATGGTCATGTTCTTTACGTGGCTTGTAGGTATACTTGAAAGGAGGCTGAGAAATGATGAAAGATAATATAAATTCACCTCTTATTGTTGTTGAAAACGTAAAAAAATATTATAAAGGTGGCGCCATAAAAGCGCTGGATGGTGTAAGTCTTAACATTGAATCCGGCGAAGTGGTAGTTATTATCGGACCTTCCGGAAGTGGTAAATCTACAATGCTAAGAGCTCTTAATTTGTTGGAAATTCCAACAGAAGGGGTAATTACTTTTGAAGGAGTCGATATTACTGATAAAAAAGTGAATATTAATAAACACAGACAGAAGATGGGAATGGTTTTTCAGCATTTTAATCTTTTTCCTCATATGACTATTCTGAAGAATATGACAATAGCACCGATGAAGTTATTAAAAAAGTCAAAAGAAGAGGCTGAAAAGAAAGCAATGGAACTTCTTAAGGTGGTCAATCTGGAGGATAGGGCAGGAGCCTATCCGGCACAATTATCAGGTGGACAGAAGCAGAGAGTCGCTATTGCAAGATCGCTTTGTATGGATCCGGATGTTATGCTTTTTGATGAGCCCACATCAGCCCTTGACCCGGAAATGGTAGGAGAAGTTCTGAATGTAATGAAAGATCTTGCAAAGCAGGGAATGACAATGGTAGTTGTTACACATGAAATGGGATTTGCCAGAGAGGTTGCATCCAGAGTAATATTTATGGACGAAGGAAAAATTATTGAAGAAGGAACTCCGACAGAAATTTTTGATCATCCCCAAAATGACAGAACCAGATTGTTCCTGTCCAAGATTTTATAAAAAAGAGCAAAGAGAAATAGATTATGATTTATCCGGTGTTGTACCGGTTTACTTGTACAAAAAAGAAGACCTGAAAGGTCTTCTTTTTTGTGGATTATGATTAATCATTTTCTGGTCCGTAATACATAACTCCTTTTTTCAGTTTCTTTCCCTTAATACTGTATAATTCGCTGACAGTTACCAGTTCAAAGCCTTTTTTTCGAAGTTTTGGAAGGGCTTTAGTAAAACCTTTTACTGTGGTTTCATGAATGTCATGCAATAGTATTATTTCAGAGTCTTTGGTCTGCTTCAGAATCGTATCACATACATATTTTGTCTTTTTGTATTTCCAGTCTAAGGTATCCACAGTCCAGTAGATCATTGGAACGCCGGCATTTTTACTTACCGTTTTATTATAATTACCATATGGTGGACGAAGCAGTGTAGGTTTTGCTCCGATAATATCAGATACAGCTTTATTTGTTTTGGTTATTTCACTTTTAATGTCTGATTTGGAAAGCGTCTTTAAATTTTTGTGGCTATATGTATGACTTCCTATTTCCATCCCCAGTTTGTATGCGCGCTTCAATTCGTTTTTGTAGGAGTTAACTCTGTTTCCTAAAACAAAAAACGTTGCCTGACAATGATATTTTTCTAAAGAATCCAAAAGGTTATTGGTATATATCCCCGGACCATCATCAAAGGTAAAAGCAACATATTTGGTCTTTTGAACAATTACCTTGCACTTCACGGATTTATTAGTGAAGTTAGATTTGATAGTTACATAGGTAGTTCCATTGGATTTACCTTTAACGACTCCTTTTTTATTTACGGTTGCAATTTTGTTATTAGAACTTTTCCAAGAAACAGGTTCGGCGGTATATGTTTTTTTGCTGCCGTATGTAATGGTTGGCGTTAAAGTTCTTTTATCTCCTTTATTTAATCGAATTTGAGTTTTGTCTAATTTTATTGATTTTACAGAATTATAAGGTTCTCTTACAACAACCTTACATCTGGCTTTTACCAGACCACTTTGACTGCTGCAGATGATATAAGTTTTTCCTATATTAACAGCTTTGATAATTCCATTCTTTGAAACGGTTGCAATATCTGTATTTTTACTGGACCAAACAACAGTCTCATTCTGTAAATCTTTGAAACTGCCATATTGGATATCTGCACTGAGAACCCCTTTTTTCCCTTTGGTTATGTTGAGTACAGAACGGTTCAGGGTTATGGATTTTACGGGATTGCAGGTTTGTGAAGTGACGGAATCGTTGGCGGTTTGTGAGTTGGTACTGTTTGAACCGACGGTTCCCGTAGCTTCGCCTGCGTGAGTCAAAGTGTAGCCGCAAAAAGAGAATGCTCCAATACATAATATCATAATTGCAAGGACAATCATTCTTTTCTTTCGTGTTTTCATATAGATTCCCCTTTCTCTTTCTAGTTTATAATATAATTTTACAGTACAAAAAAATAAAAGTAAATAGAATAATCAGGTAAATTCTACATATATTTTGATAAGGAGTAAGCATTGAAGAAATTAGAAAAATTACTTACACAACAAGTGTATAGCAAAGTATTGGAAAAAGCAGAATTTGAAAGAATAACCCAAATAAGACTGCGGGTGAATATGCCATTGATTATTAATTTGTTTGAAAAAGAAATAGTGTGCCATGAGCTGATTGTCAGCGAAGAAATGATTCGTGACACCTTTAATAAAATTACTGGATATTCAGCATATGCATTTGAACAAAATATTAAATGCGGATATATAACTGTAGCAGGTGGTCACAGAATTGGGTTCGGAGGAGAAACAATTTCAGAAAATGGACAAATTGTTACCATTAAGAATATTAAGTTTCTTAATATCAGAATCTCCCATCCTGTAGCAGGATGTGGTATGGGAGTGGCAGAAAAACTTATGGAAGAAGGAGAATTATTAAACACACTGATTATTTCACCTCCAGGAATGGGAAAAACCACATTGTTAAGAGATCTTATAACTATTTTCAGTACTAAAATCAGTGGTACAAGCATATGTGTTATTGACGAGAGAAATGAGATTAGTGGAAGTTATCTGGGAACGCC
>JAUUNJ010000540.1 GCA_030844625.1 Roseburia sp.
ATACGAATCCGTACACTTACCAGAGACCAAAGATCACGCCGTTACCGAATGAGACTGGCTTAACCGTGCCGGGAGGAACGGGGGTGGCAGTGGTGCCAAACGGGACAGCGCCAGCCTTGAAGCAGCCATACCTTCCGGGGCAGTATACTGAATATCCGGCAGCGGTGCAGGGCTTGGCACAGCAGGCTTTGCCGGGAGGGGGGAGTGGTATTGAGGGTGGCTTAGATACATCAATAAAAAATATAGACGAATTTATTGGAGGAAATAAATCATTTGATGATGTTTTAGATGATTATGCAAAAGTATATGCAGATAAAATTAACTCCAACCAAGCGTGGTCATGGGATGATACAATACCAGGAGGAGAGAATCTCACCAAAAAGCAAAGAAGTATTATTAAACAACAGGCTATAGATGCTGGATTAATTACTGACATAAAGGTTACCAAAGTAGAAGGCATGAGATATGGCTTTGCCGATTTTGAATCTGCAGGAGTAGTAAAGGAAACACAATATTTGCCAGAAAACATGTGGAAAATGAGCGATGCAGAGCAGTTTAAATGGCTGGATGAACAAATTGGTGGAACTGTAGACGGATATACATGGCATCATACAGAAATACCAGGTAAAATGCAATTAGTACCAACAGGAATACATAATATAACAACGCACAATGGAGGACGAACTGCTGGAATGTGGGTAGATGCCCCTCGATAATAGGAGGATATAAAATGACGATACAAGATAATACGATTATTCAACCGATACCAACTGATGAATTATTAGCAGAAAAAGAGAGAAAATGGAGATTGGTTTTGCCAGCGGATTACAGAAATTTTGTTGTGAATTATAATGGTGGTATACCAAATGAAAAATCATTTGAGTGTAATAAACATAATTATGCAGTTACAAGATTTTTGTGTATTTTGAAGAATGTTCAAGAAACTCAAAATGGTTGGTATGATATAAGCGCTGTAGAATCCCAAATAGGAGAGCGTTTGACGGATAATGAAGATTTAATTGGAGTAGAGGTTCTGCCAATAGCAGAGTTATTCGCAGGAGATTATGTATGTTTAGATTATAGAAAAAGTAAAGAGAAACCTTCAATTTGTGTATGGAGCCATGAGGAATCAGAAGATTTTGCTCCTGTAACATACAAGGTAGCAGATACATTCTCAGAGTTTGTTGAAATGTTGGGATAAAAAAACAGAAAAGTGTTCTGTAATAATTTTGTAATGGTTTCACTTGACGATTTCAAACACACATGTTACAATGGCGCGCACCAGGGGGTATAAGGGGGAAAAAGATATCTTTTACAACTAAATAGAAATACAGTATCGGCGGTATTCCTAGACCTAAACGGTTATGAATACCGCTGATTTTTTCGCTTGCGATTATTAGTCGGTTAACTGCATTAGCAAGGAAAAACAGCATTGCATACCTATTCGGAAAGCAACAACTGTAATTAATGAGGGAGAGGTTCCTTATGGAACAAAAGGAAGGGTACGTCCGGATTATTACAAGGATGGATTTTGCGTAGATATAAAAAATTACAACGTAGAAAGTGCAAGTGGTAGAAGTAATCTTGCGCGGAATATTGAAAAGCAGTATTATCAAAGAATAGAAAATTTGCCCGATGGAACAAAGCAATCAGTTATGATTGATGTTAGAGGTCAAAATGTTTCAGATGAAGCTTTAGGTGCTTTGTATGATGACATTATGCGGAGAACGAATAATGGTGTTGAAATACTGTTTAAGATGGACTAGGAGGATAGCATGGCAGTTGGATTTAAGGTAAAATTTTATTGGTATCAAATAGGAGATAGTGATTTTTTACATTCATTCTTTTCTACAGTAGCATATAATTTAGAAAATGGGAATTGGGGAAGTCGTTTCCCAGTAATTATGAACGAGTTATATCAAGGGAAATTAGAATGCGATAATACGGATAAGGCATTAGAGGAATTAAGTATAATCAGAAAAGAGTTACAAAAATTCAGTCCTGAGAAGGTAGTATGGGACATAGAGTATTTGTCAAAACAACCCCCATGGGGAAATGATATTAGTGAAGATATTACAGATTTATCAA
>JAUUNJ010000541.1 GCA_030844625.1 Roseburia sp.
CAGAATATCTATGGTTATAATGCAGCAGTACCTGAATTGTTTGGGTTCGGACAAACAACTCATACTATATTGGAACGATTGCATCAAAAATATAAAGACAGAATTCCGACTGAAAAAGAAATATTTGATATAGTTGAAGATACGTTTATGCTTAAACATGTATTTCCAAGTAATGATCCTATAAACAGACCGGGTTCGTATGAACGTGCAAAAAATCTTGTACATGAAATTATGAAAAAATACGTGGATACATATTCAGATGATTTCTGCAGAATCCGTCAGGATGAGGCACGGTTTGAATTATTAGTAGATGAGGCATTGATTACAGGTTCTATTGATTTATTGTTAAAGGAGGACAAAACTAAAAATATCAACGCGGCAGAGGTGATTGATTTTAAATCAATGGAAGTTCCAGATGGATTAGAGGAGTTTGATTGGCGTGAAATGTCACTACAAGTACAACTGTATTCGAGGGCTGCAAAAGAAGTTATAGGTGAAAATGCGGAAACGGGATATGTCCATACACTGAAAAATAATAAACGAGTAGAAGTTCCGGTTGATGAAACTGCGGTTAAAAATGCAATTGGTGCAATAGAGTGGGCTGTAAAGGGAATTTTGCAAGAAGATTTTCCGATGAGAGCGTGTTCATCGAATTGCAAGAATTGTGATTATAGAGCTTTGTGCAGACAGGAGAGAGAGCCGTTTAAACGCCAGGAGCTACCGCCAGTTATTAATACGCCTGTTGGAGAACGGGTAATTGCAGCATTTGAAGAGGAAGATGGTGAGTTCTAAATATGAAAATAAAATATGAAGCAATAGACATATTTTCTGGATGCGGAGGCGTATCGTGTGGACTTTCATTGGCTGGATTTAAGGTTAAATCAGCAGTGGAAATAGAAAAGCATGCAGTTGATACCTATCTGAATTATGCTCCGTTGAGTAAAGTTAATGTGTTAAACGATGATGTTTGTGATTTGAGTGGCGAGCAAATATTAAAGGCGGCCAGAATAAAAAAAGATGATATTTACTTGTTCGCGGGATGTCCGCCTTGTCAGAATTTTTCAAGACAAAATCCGCTTAATAAGAATAAAACCGATGCTGAACGAAAAAAATTATTATTTGAATTTCTACGTTTAATAGAAGAAATTCTACCGCCATTTATTTTGATGGAAAATGTTCCAGGGATAAAGACGGAGTTTAATAGTGCAATATTAAGCGAGTTTTTGGAACGGTTAAAAAAACATTATGACATCAAAGAAGATGTATTGAATGCAGCTAATTATGGTGTGCCACAGGCAAGAAAAAGATTTGTTTTGCATGCTGTTCGAAAAGATATTAACAAAGAATTGAAAGAAAATGGTTTTTTATTTGATTTACCAAAAGCTACTCACGATAAAAAAGGCAATAACGGTTTAAAAAAATGGAAGACAGTTAAAGAAGCGATTGATGATTTGCCTATAATTAATGCTGGAGAAGAATATGAAGATGATGGCAAAATACATAACCATAAATGTGCTGGTCTATCTGATACTAATTTGAAAAGAATTCGGGAAATAAGAGCTAATGGTGGTTCAAGAAATGGACTGTCAGAGAAACTTGTTTTGGATTGTCATAAAAAGAAAGATGATGAGGGAAATGTCTTTTCAGGACATGGGGATGTGTATGGTATAATGGATCCGGATAAACCAGCACCAACAATTACTGGAGGATGTTTGTGTTATTCAAAAGGAAGATTCGGACATTATAGCCAGGACAGGGCTATATCGATACGAGAGGCAGCACGGTTACAGACATTTCCAGATGATTTTGTTTTTAGTAATTCATTATCAGATTCAGCGTTGCAAATAGGTAATGCGGTACCAATTGAATTAGTAAAGGCAAGTGGTGAAGTGTTTAAAATGGCGATAAAAAGTATAAAAACAAGCAGAGCAAAGAAAAAAGTGAATAATGCAGAATCATTGTGAAGCGATCAAACTAATACGGAGCTGCTGCTTTTCAGTCAGATGTTCAGGAGCCTTTCCAAGTGCATATGCAGAGCCTTTTATCTCATCTGCTTTAGCTTTAGCTGCTTTCACAATAGCAA
>JAUUNJ010000542.1 GCA_030844625.1 Roseburia sp.
TGTTCTTACAAATCAGGCAGCAGGGACTTATCAATTAGGAAACATTACATCAGGAACACATGTGGTGGCAGTATATTCAAGGTTTGGTCAGGATACATCAATTGCTGTTGAAAAGACTTTGGAGGTGCCGGAATTAATTGTTGATCATAAAGTAGTTGCATTCGAATATGATGGAACAAATGCTGTTGTGGGAAGTGATATGGATGAATATGCAGATTTGGAAGACAGCTATACATACCTTTCTACCAGCGGTAATGGAACCATGACTGCTTCCGTGAATGGGATAAGCAGAAAACATATAGAATGGGGAGATCCATCTGATTATGGCAGAATGGTACCTGTCCTGGCGGCAAGTAAAACAAATACATGGACGGAAGATGCATATGTTGCTTATACTTTTTCAACTACAGGATATACACAACTGAAAGCATCAGTAGATGTGGGAGGAACAAAGAAAGGTCCCGCAAATCTGGTGGTGGGATATTATGAAGGTGATACATTTAATGCAATAACAACATATACAATCTTAAAAAATAAAATAATGTATACAATTGATTTTGACGTTCCACAGCAGATGGAGAATAAAGATAGTGTGACAATATATGTAAAACTTCAAAATACTGTCAATATTGGTGGAAATGAAATGACGTCTGATGATTACAAGTCAGGTGGAGAATTAGCAATCAATAATTTTGTGGTGAATCATACTTCAGGTACAGCAAATTAGAATTTTTTGTAAAAGTGATACCATAGAATCATGTATTCTGTTGTATTACGGAAAGAAGTTTGATAAAGACCAGAAACAATAAAAGTTATGGAACCCGGAAATAATTCCGGGTTCAACTTCTTTGACTGATATGTTATAATTACTTTACCTATACAATATTGTCTGGTCGTGAGATTGGTCAGGTAGTGAGAACAGGCAGAAAACAGTGAAAAAGACGAAGAGGCTGGAAAGGGAGACATCATGGAATTAAAAGATATTAAAGTGTACAGAGGAAATCCACTTATCATGGGTGCTACAGTAATAGGAGAGTCGGTAAATTTTGCAATTACTGCCAAGCTGGGAAGTAAGTGTGAACTTGTGTTATATGAAAAGGGCAAGACTGAAGAAGCGGCAAGGATTCCTTTTGAAAATTCACAGGTGATTGGCAATGTTTTTGCCATGAGCGTGACAGGTCTGGATTACAATAAATATGATTACAACTTTGTGATTAATGGCGAGACTGTTACGGATTATTATGCAAAGGCACTGGAAGGCAAAAAGCAGTGGGGAGTTGTACCGAAGCATCTGAGAGGCGTTATTGTTGCTGATAATTATGACTGGCAGGGAGATGCCCCACTTTGCATTCCTTATGATGAGACGATAATGTACCGTCTCCATGTCAGAGGGTTTACGAAACATCAGAGTTCTAAAGTGAAGCATAAAGGCACATATCTTGGAATTGTGGACAAAATTCCTTACCTGAAAGAATTAGGAATTACCATGGTTGAGCTGATGCCTGCATATGAATTTAATGAAATTAAGAGACAGCCGGCAACATCCATGAAGGGGCAGTTCAGTATAGAAAATCCAACCCTTAATTATTGGGGGTATACTGACGGATATGCTTTTGCACCAAAAGCTTCATTTGCTTATACAGACAAACCGGGTGGTGAAGTGGAAGAGTTTAAATATATGGTAAGAGAACTTCACAAGAACGGAATAGAAGTTTCCATGGAATTTTTCTTCCCAAATGGAACGAATCCTACCTTAATACTGGATGCTCTTCACTATTGGGTGATGGAATATCATATTGACGGTATTCATGCCAACTGCGATGGGGCTGTCATGAAGATGATTCAGACCGACAATATTCTTTGCACCACAAAGATTTTCACATACAGTTTTGCAGCAGACACGGATTTCTATAATTGCAATGGGGAAACAAGAAATCTTGCCAACTTTAATGATGACTTTATGATTTCTGCCAGAAAGTTCATTAAGGGTGACGAAGATATGCTGAATACAATTTCCTATAAGATTAAAGCAAATCCTCCCGGAGTGGCAGTGGTCAATTATGTGGCAAATCAT
>JAUUNJ010000543.1 GCA_030844625.1 Roseburia sp.
TGCAAGCTCATATGCAGATAATAATAAGGCACAGTGTGACAATCTGGTTGATGGAAAGCAGGATCGTTGGCAGGCAGCTTGGGGAACAGCGTCCAATAATGAAGATCAGTGGATTAAAATCGATTTGGGTTCTGTTCATGAAATTAAGGAAGTAGCCATAGACTGGGAAAGATCGCTTGCCCAATATTACCAGGTGCGTATTGGTACAGTGGATGATATAGATAGCTGCCTTCCGGTTTATGAAAATGATATAGAGAATGTGAATGATTTTTATTGGGAAAATCAATGGGAGAACAAGACGCATAAATTAGACAGAATTGTTCTGGATAAGATTGAAAAAGCCCAATTTATATGGGTGAAAACTCATGGATGGCTGAACGGTGATATAAGTATTCGGGAAATTCTTGTATATGGTGATGAGGTAGAGGACTTTGCTGAATGGGTACGTATTGAGGACAGCACTTTCCCGGTTAAATTTAAGGATGGTACTATTGCATACGGTACAATGTCATATCTGAATGCACCGTTTAGAACAAATACAACAAGTATTACAGCCACAAATAGTGGCGAAGATATTAAAATGTATATCAGAGGAGATAAAGTATCCTATAATACCAGTACGAAGTTATCCATATCGGAGGTGTTTACAGGTGATCCTACAGAGGAATTTCTGGATCAGCCTGCTGCAACGGGTGCCTTGCATACATATGGTTCCATTGATTCATATACATCTGAAAAACAGGAAAGATATATTGCGGTTGACAGTAAGAATGTATTTACAGGCGTAAATAGTGCAACAGCATATTATATGTTAAAAATAGAAAGTCAATATAATAATAATGTTTCCACAGACACATATACATATTACCTTCCGGTTAAAATTGAATTAAATGGCACGGTTGAGGTAAGGGCATTCCAGATGAATACAAATGCCAGCGAAGGTGCTGTTTCAGAATTTAATCCGTCATTCCGTGTGATTTCAAGAGTAAGCAGTAATATGGTAAGTCCGATAGATGGTGAATTGCATAGTGTTGAAAGTTTTGGCACTCTTTATACATTAGATCCTGCTGTGGATGATGCGGATATGACAATAGAAAAAGCAGAGGAGGCAGATTCTGCAGTCAAATATGTTAAGGCGACAGAAAACGGAATATTATCAAACTGGTCAGGAAGTATAAATGACAAAGATAAAGATGCATATTCCTACTATGCTGTAACTTTTAAGAGTATTACATATTATCTGGATATGTTAGAACTTAATTATAGGGTGAGAGCGTATGCGGTACTTGATGATGGTGCGGTAATTTACCAGCAGACATCAAATGAAATCAGTATCTATGAAATTGCACAGGCGTTATATGACGGAGGTATATCCACAGACAGTACAGAGAGGGATTTCTTATATAATAATGTTTTAAATATCGTCTCAATTAAAAATAACAGATCAAAGATTGCTGCTGAAATGATGAAGCGATTGAAACCTGCAAGTTCCTCAGATGAGAAGTATATTTATATAAACAATCTTTATAAAGATTTTTATAATTACATAAATCTGACAGGTGAATATAAAAGTTTAAGCAGATATAGCCAGCGTGGAATATTTGGCAATGGTAAAAAGGAAAGCAATCCAACTCTGTTAGAAAGCTTAAATACTAATTCGGCAAAAAATTATGAAACAATTGAAGCGTGGATTTATAATGAAATATCTCATGAAAATGGGTTTTATGAGAAAAAAGATTTAACTACTATAAATATAATTACCGGAACAAATTCGTTATAAAGGGTTGAAACATTATATTATATGAGGAGAATGAAATGCAAAAGATAATTAGATATCAAACACCGGTAATTGAAATTACCAGATTTGAAATAGAGAGAAATGTTATGGCAAACACAATAGGTGGTTTTAATGACATAGATGACGGAGATTTGGAAACCATAGGTTATGTGTTTTCCATTCCGGATGATGGTGATGATTTCCCTTGGGGGGAATATTAAGATAAAACAGAGAGACAATATAAATGGAACATGTAGATTAGCATACACGAATGGAGGCACT
>JAUUNJ010000544.1 GCA_030844625.1 Roseburia sp.
GTCTTTCGCATCTCCCGGATAGATTTTCTTCATATATGGATTTTTTTCAAACATAATATCAAGATTCTTTTTTTCGATGTTCTTTATTTTTCCACGCAGAGACACCGCAATTTTGTCTTTTGTTGCGGATATTGCCACATACTGCTGCTCCATTAACTGGTCATAAAATGTTTTTCCCGTTGCTGTAAGGAAATACACACCTTCTTCATCATAGTACATCATATCTATGATTCTTGTCTGAGGATGTCCATCTGAACCTATCGTTGCAACTGTTGTTGAATGAATTTCATCCACCAGAAGTTTAAGATAATCCATTTTTGTCATTTCAAAGTCTCTCCTTTCAGTATCGGTGTAAGTTTTTTATATATCATCATGGCAATTGCTCCAATCACCAAGCCTTTTAAGATATTAAACGGCAATGCATTGAATAGCACAACGTCCAGCTTTGTCTTAATAAATGGCAGAAATTCGCCAAATGATGCAATCAGCTGATCCAACGGCATAAATGTTTCAAACAGTGGAAGTAGTATAAAATAATTTGCAATCGCTGCCGCTATTCCCATAACCACACTTGAAATAACACATGCCCACTTCGCCATTTTCTTAGTCTTTTTGTATTTGTATATAAAACCGGCAGCCAGTACATAAGATGCCCCCATCAGGAAATTAGCAAGTTCACCAATTCCTCCTGTTGATGTTGACAGAAGCTGTAATATATTTTTTATCAATTCTATCATCACTCCTGTAACCGGTCCAAACGCAAACGCCCCAATCAGTGCAGGTAAATCTGACAGATCCATTCGTGCAAATGATGGACTCAAAGGAACCGGAAACTCTAAAAATGCCAACACATATGATATAGCTGCCAGTAGAGCTGTCATTGTTATCGTTCTTGTAGAAACTAAATTTTTTCTTGTTTTAATAGTTGCTGTATTGTTACTCATAAATCTCCTTTTTGTGAGATATGCCTGAATTTAAAACAGCCCGCAGGATGGGATTTCCTGCGGGACTTGTTTTATCATATCTTCTCTCATCCGGACTTTACCGTCGGTTATGGAATTGCACCATATCAGCTTTTGCTCGCAGACTATACTGCCGGTCAGGAATTACACCTTGCCCCGAAGACTGTAATTTTTTCTGTTAATTATCTTTAAAATTCATAAGGTGGATTTCCAGAGAAATCTGCGATTAAACCATGCGGATTTTCAAGATAGAATACCTCAAAAATAGGATTATCTGCTGTCTGGTACTGTCCCTTAACGATAGGATTGTTCATGCATCCTTCCTTTACACTCTTGTTGTCCTCAAATACTGCTTTGCCATGAAGGCGAATCCATGCGTATTCAGGGGAAGATACTGATACTTCTACTTCAGGATTTGCTAACATATCCTTGTAAACATCCTTTGTGTTGTTAGTACAGAACCAAAGCTTTCCGTCCTGCTCAAAACAGAACATGAATGGACGGCATTTTGCCTTTCCATCTCTTCCGACGGTTGCTAAATACTGAACCGGGTTTTTCTGTAAAAATTCTACTACTTTCTGCATTTTAAATTACCTCCTTGATATGTTGTAACAACGATTATTACATCTTGTAGCTATACAATATCATCCGTTTAATGTAATGTCAATAGTTACATCAAACTTTTTGTAACTTTTTTTGTTACAACTCCTTTTGAAGATTTTACATTGATTATGAAAAACGAAAAGGCTCCGGAAATTGTGATGATATAATCACTCATCCGAAGCCTTCTGTAGGCTACTCTTCCTCTGTATACACTGCAATATCTTTTTTCACATCAGCAAGTGTCATTTCTGAAAGTTTTTCCTCCATTGCCTTCTGTACTTCTAACAGTCTCTTATCAAGAACATGGTGAATATTCTTTCCTACCGGACATTTCTGATTGGGATTCTCATGAAAATGAAACAATTCCTCATCTGGTGCACACTCCACTGCTTTATACACATCAAGGAATGTAATATGCTCTAATGGTCTGGTAATTGTTACGCCGCCTGTTCCTCTTGCAACTTCAATAAGACCGGCAGCCTTTAACTGTTG
>JAUUNJ010000545.1 GCA_030844625.1 Roseburia sp.
CAATTATTGATCATAGTGCAAGTGAAATCAGTACAGAGGATGCGGAAGTTCTTTTGGAGGCTGTGCGCAAAGAACTGGAAACTGATACATATAAATTTTATGTTGGCACAAGTTACAGACATTTAACAATATGGAATCAAGGGGAAGTGGTGGAACTTACACCGCCCCATGATGTGTTAGGACAGAAGATTGGACAGTATCTGCCAGCGGATGAAGTATTAAGAGAGATGCAGAAGAAGAGCTATGACATTTTAGCAAATCATCCAATTAATGTTGAAAGAATGAAAAAAGGATTGAATCCTGCCAATTCAATATGGTTCTGGGGAGCCGGCACAAGACCTTGTGTAACTTCTTTTGAAGAAAAAAACCATAAAAAAGGAGCAATGATTTCCGCAGTTGATTTGCTGAAAGGTATTGCAGTGGGCGCTGACATGAAGGTCATTGAAGTGGAAGGTGCCACAGGCGGACTGGAGACCAATTATGAGGGAAAGGCACAGGCAGCAGTTAATGTACTCTTAAATGAAGGATATGATTTGGTATATATCCATGTGGAAGCCCCGGATGAAATGGGACATCAGGGAAGTGCTGAGAGAAAGATTAAAGCAATAGAAAATCTGGATAGCCGGGTTATTAAGCCGGTGTCTGATGCCTTGGACAAAGCAGGTGTTGACTATAGAATGCTTGTAATGCCTGATCATCCAACACCGATATGCATGAGAACACATACAAGTGATCCGGTTCCATATATGCTTTATGACAGCTCAGATATAAAAGAAGGAATATTGGATTACACAGAGGAATGTGGTAAGGAAAGTGGAATTTTTATGGCAAACGGTCATGAAATGATGACTTATTTATTGTCAAAATAAAGAGAAACCTTTATTTCTCTGGACAGTTGTATTACATATAAAAGAGAAGGAGTTACATTATGAAAAAAATCGCAACAATGACTTTAATGTTAATCATATCATTGTCATTAGCAATGGCTAGTGATATGCAGGTATCGGCTGCCGCAAAAGTAAAGTTGAGTAAAACGAAGATAACGGTAACTGTTGGAAAGACAAAAACAATTCGGTTGAAAAAGGTCAAAAATAAAGTTACATGGAAAGTGTCTAAGGGCAAGAAAAATATAGCAATAAAAAAGAAAACAGGAAAGTATAAAAATACAGTTAAAATTTATGGTAAGAAAGCAGGGGCAGCGACTCTTACTGCAAGGGTTAAAGGTAGTAAGAAAGTATACAAATGCAAAATTACCATAAAGAAAAAGAATACAAGTACAAATGCATCTGCAAATACAAATACATCTACGAATACAAATACAGGTACAGATACAGGTACAGCAATAGCTGATGAATATATTAGTAATGGGTATGAGTTGATTGAAGGCTTTCCAGTAGACAAGATTATAGATATTGCAGATGATGGTGTTATGCTGTCCAGCAATTATGTATATTATTGGGATTCGTATGATGAAATGGCATATGGTGCTAAATTAAGCAGAGTACCACAAAAATTAAGTGATAAGACCTGCAAGATTATTATAATTGAAAATAAGGATGGCAGTTATTCATTTTGTGATAGGTTTTCCTTGGACAAAGATACAACTCCATTTTTGGTAGAAGGGGTTTCCATTAAGAGTGGTCACAAGGTAGTTGGTGCTGTGAAAACTTATGTATCTGATTCAGTAATGTGTGTATATACATTGTATGAAGGAAAATTGTACATAACTGGGTATGACAAAAATGGAAAAATTGATTCTTCACTGGATTATCAGTGGGTAAAGATGGATAAAAAGCATTTAGGAACAGAGCATGATTTTAAGAATGAAAAAATTATAGATTACTGGCGTACAAGTGGTGAAAGTGCATATATATTATTTGAAGACGGTGCTTTGCACGGTGAAGATATGGGCTCATCAGTTCTCCGTACGGACACGGATACAGAAGGAAATGTAGTTGGATATTATGTAACGATAGATGATGATAATTTTGCAGAAAAAAATATTTCAAAATTATATAATGTTTATCATGCTTCA
>JAUUNJ010000546.1 GCA_030844625.1 Roseburia sp.
CAAACAGGAATGAGAAAACAACAATAATAAAGTTTACGATTCCTACTGCGTGAAAATCAAGTTTGAAACACTGTCCAAATGTATTTCCAAGTGCTGAAAAATCAAGACTTATAATGGACTGTGGAATAACAGGATAATATCCTGCATCTACATTAGGTACATAAATTCCTGCCAACTCACAGATAATACCAAGAATCCATGTTGCAACTATACCAATCAGAATGGACCCTTTTACTCTCTTAATATAAAGAATAGCTGTAATAAATACGCCAATTACTGCAAGTAGGGCTGTGATTCCTGATGTACTAAAATCACTTGTAAAATCTGTAATTGTAACAAGTGTTGATGAATCCACTACCAATCCTGCATTCTGTAATCCAATGAATGCAATAAAAAGACCAATACCAACAGATACTGCTTTCTTAAGATTTAATGGAATTGCATCGAAGATTGCTTCACGGACATTGGTTAAAGATAATACAATAAAGATTATGCCTTCAATAAATACCGCAAACAATGCCACCTGCCATGAATATCCCATTTTACCTACTACTGTGTAAGCAAAATAAGCATTAAGTCCAAGACCCGCTGACAAAGCAAATGGGAGATTAGCTAATAACGCCATAAGCATAGTACCAATAAATGAAGCTAAACATGTTGCAATGAGAACAGCGGTACGATCCATTAAAACTGATTCCAACCCTGTTCCTTCTCCACTTAAGATACTTGGGTTTACTGCAAGTATGTACGCCATAGTCATAAATGTAGTAATACCAGCTACTACTTCAGTCTTAACTGAAGTATTGTTCTCTTTGAGTTTGAAAAATTTCTCTAACATTCTTCCCTCCGTATAGTTTCCTATACTTTCCTTTCTTATATATTTGAATAGTACTTTTTTATTGTAACAAATTTCATATCTTTTTTCTACAAAAAGTATGTGGAGGTGACAAAATATTTGTCACCCCCTCATTTCATCTAGAAAATCTCTTATTTTTTAATAATTTTATTTCCCTTTGTAATTTTCTTTTTCAGTATTTTAGTATACTTCTTTTTCTTTTTACCAGGTACTTTTATTATTGCTTTTTTGTTAATTGCCTTAAATGCTTTCTTTCCTACAGTTTTCAATTTCTTAGTAGTAATCGTAACTTTTTTCAATTTCTTGCATTTGTAGAATGCAGATTTTCCGATTTTTTTAATATTCTTTCCAATCCTCACATTCTTTAAAGATTTATGTTTTTTAAATGCAGACGCCTTTACCTCTGTTACTTTATATGTAATTGACTGATATGTTACAGTCTTCGGAATAGAAATCTTCTTAACTTTTTTATTAACTGCACCTATGACCGTAACGGTCTTCTTATTCCTGTCTTTTACCTGATATTTTAACTTTCCGACCGTAAATATTATATCCTTTGCAGAAATATTATTTCCGGTTGTCGCAGGCTCTTCTCCCGGTTTTCCCGTCGGTTTATCCGACAGTTCTGTCGTTGTTTCCTCAACCGGGTCTGTTGTCAGTGTTTCAACCGGGTCTGTAACCGGCTCTGTTGCAGGTTCTGTTGCAGGTTCTGTTGGGGGCTCCGGCTTACTGTATGTAATAATATTGGATGCCTTACTATAACTGCTTTTAACATAAAGTTCACTTCCATCTGCCGGAACTGCAATCACATAATAAGTATATTTTCCTGAACCTGTAAGCTTTGTATCTTCATATTTTGTGCCTGATACAGTAACGATTTCTTCCTTTGTTGCTGTAGGAGATGTTCTATAGACAATATATTTATCTGCATTGTCTATGGCATTCCAGTTAACTGTTATCTTATCACCACTTAATGCAGCAGTAACTGTCGGGGCATCTAATTGTTCTTTCTGGTCTGCACCTCTCCCATAAAGTTTCACTTCATAAATTGAGTCACCATATCCTGTTAATCTTTCTGAACAATATATTCTCACATATCTGGCATCCGTTACTTTTGATAATGAAATTGACTCAAGACCTGAACTTCTGTTCTCATCTCCATTCTT
>JAUUNJ010000547.1 GCA_030844625.1 Roseburia sp.
ACTGGATTATGAAAATTGATGAGATAGTAGCTTCCTGTATAATTCAAAGTGTAAAGAGTAAATGATTTTACAAAAATAGATACCTAAGTTAAACTGTCATTGCTGACCGGCAAGTTGGCAAATGAACAGAATAAGGAAGGTATCTATAAATGAATTGTACACAAAACAAGAAGATTGAGCAAGTAAAAGAAACAACAATGATTGTTGGCATTGATGTTGGCAGTGAAAAGCATTATTTCAGAGCTTTTAACTGGAGAGGCATCGAACTTACCAGAAAGCCTGTAGCGTTTTCAAACTCTATGGAGGGATTCAACAGCTTTTACAATACGATTGTGGAACTGATGCAGAAAAGTGAACTTGAAGAGGCACTGGTAGGAATAGAGCCAACCGGTCACTACTGGTTTGATCTTGGGCAGTTCATGGGTGAAAAGGACATAAAGTTTGTAATGGTAAACCCGCACCATGTGCATAAGACCAAAGAATTAGATGACAACAGTCCATCTAAAAATGACAGGAAAGATCCTCGTGTTATTGCAGGGCTTGTAAGGGATGGACGGTATTTTTATTCATATATGCCGACAGGTGCATATGCAGAACTGCGGAATGCGTCAAACCGTCGATTTGTGCTTGTAGAAGAACAGACAAGGGCGAAGAACCGTCTGCAGAAATGGATTGCAGTGTATTTCCCAGAATATAAGGGAATTTATACACACATAGATGCCAAGGGAGGAATGTTGGTGTTAAAAAAGGCACCAACACCTGAGGAGATAGTAAGACTTGGAGTGGAAGGTATCATAAAGATATGGAAAGACGCTAAACTTCGAGGAAATGGTCATAAGAAGGCTATGTTGATTCTTGCGGCAGCAATGAGAAGCATAGGATTAAAAGCAGGTCTTACAGAAGCCCGGATGGAGATACAGGATCTGATAGAGGATTATGAACTCCAGACAAAACGCCTTGAAAGGGTCAATGACCTGATCAAAGGACTGTGCCAACAGGTCAGGTATGCGGATAAGCTGCTTGAAATAAAAGGCATAGGAATAACAACAGTAGCAGGTTTCATAGCAGAAGTTGGCGATATTACGCGCTTTGATAGCACGAAAGAACTTCAGAAACTGGCGGGATTGGAACTGGTGGCAGATAGTTCCGGTAAGCACAACGGAAAGACAAAGATAAGTAAAAGAGGGCGCAAGCGTCTCAGATATTTACTTTTCGAGGCAGCGATATCGGTGGTGGGAAAAAATGAAGAATTCAAAGAAATCCACAGGTATTATACCACCAGAGAAAAGAATCCATTAAAAAAGATGCAGTCGCTGATAGTAGTAGCATGTAAGCTGATAAGAGTATTCCATGCGATTCTAACTAAGGGAATCAGATATGATGCATCAAAGATGTTGAAAGATATCAGACATCCGGGAGAACAGTTAAAGGCTGCGTAACCGAGTAACAAAGAACAACCATAATGATTACAGTAAGCGTCCGCCGAAAGGTGCTGTAATCGGAGTGTTTGGATCAGTAATGAAAGTACAAAGAATGAGCTGGTAGCCGGCAGGAAATTAAACCAGAGGGCATGACCCTGAATAGTAGCTAAGCTGGCACCCTGGTTATGGACAGGCAGAACGAAGGAAGTGAGGACCCACCGCAAGGAGGATGATCCTGTTGGACATGAGAGGTGAGCTGCCATATAGGGATGGGTATACATCGAAGCCATTTAAAACGGATAGTGATGACGCTTTATTTGGTGTACCCATTATTACTATATATCTGCCCTGTATGAGGTAAAGATCACTCCATAACCGTAATTCTATTCAATGACAGGTATCAAAAAGTATTGAATTTATTGAAAAAAACACTTGATTATATGGAGAGGATTTTATTACAGAAGAGGTAGTAATCCGTTTTTGGGGTCTGTTTTATATATGATATTTTATTTTATACATATATTTATATTATGGATATTGTCATTAGTTAGATTTAATATTGGAATATCTATTATAGCGATAGTTGTGTATA
>JAUUNJ010000019.1 GCA_030844625.1 Roseburia sp.
TATTAAGGCTAAATGAATTTTTAGTCAAGTAAAATAATGGGTCAAAAATAGCCAAAAATTTCATGTAAAAATAATATTTTATGGTAATTATTTAATATACAAACAAAATGTATTAATAATAAGCAACATAATTTTTTCAATAATTTTTATAAATGGTGTATTTAAATGGCAAAAACAACCATAAATGTTAATAAGTTTGACAGGAAAAAAAATAAAAAATAATGATAAATAGGACAAGTTTAAGAAAAAATAATTGAATTATAAAAAAAATAACTGCCTAAATATGTCATATTTTGAAACCTGAAAGAATAATATAAAAATAATAACATTTAATATTATGAAGTCAGGAAAAAAATATGCTGAATTATATCTGGGCATTTATGATTGTTTGTGGAGTGATTTACGGGTTGGCAACCGGAAATATTGAGCAGGTTGGAAATGGAGCCATAGATTCTGCCACAGAGGCTGTGAAATTGTGTATAACCATGGTGGGAATCATGAGTATGTGGATGGGGTTTATGGAGATAGCAAAAAACAGTGGGTTAATTGCAAAAGCGGAGAAGGGATTAGAACCGATTATTATATGGTTGTTTCCAAATCTTCCGAAAGACCATCCGGCAAGACCTCATATTATTACGAATATCATTGCAAATATTCTGGGATTAGGATGGGCTGCAACTCCTGCCGGATTAAAAGCGATGGAAGAACTGGCAGGAACACCGGTACCGCAAAAAGGAAAAGTTGTACCTCCACATATTGCGACGGATGAAATGTGTACATTTTTGGTTGTAAATATTTCTTCACTTCAGTTGATACCGGTTAATATTATTGCTTACAGAAGCCAGTATGGAGCTGCCAATCCGGCGGGAATTGTGGCTCCGGCAATTATTGCTACCACGATTAGTACATTAATAGGAATAATTTTTTGTAAAATTATGTGTAAAAAGTAAAAACTATATCAAAATTTAAAGGATAATGATATAATGAAAACTAATTGTGATAAAAGAGTGATATACAGATTTTTTCACATTTAATGTCTGTGATTTTATAATTGCAGGCAGGTAAAAAATTATTTGAAAAGACGTGGAGAAAAGTAATGCTTAGCGATAAGAGGACAATGAAAGAACAGGAGATAAATAGTAACTCAGAAAATGAAAAAATATTAGAAAATGAAGAGATTTTAATAACAAAAGAAATAAAGAAAGAGAAAAGAATAAAAATCTGGTCCACTGTAAAATGGAGTATAGGTCTGATTGTACTTATAGCAGGCATTATTTTTGTGGGAATTAACAGTGATCTTTGCTATAACGAATACCAGACATCAAAATTAAAGGATAAGGATAAAAAAGTTGTGTATCTGGAACCGGATAGTGTATGTGAGCAGCAGTTTAAAGGATATGATGGAACCCTGGAAAGAATTGGAATTTATATGGATAATCAGGGAAGAGACAATTCCAAGGGTAAAGTTATAATAAAGATTAAGGATGAATCCGGACAGGAAATAGGAAGAGCAAAGAAATTAGCTAAGGGAATCCAAACAAGAAAATTTGCTTTTTTTCAGTTCGAACAGCAGCCGGAACTGAAAAAAGATAAAACTTATACGATAGTAATACAGTGTGATAATGTACATAACAAACAGGGATTCGGGGTGTATACAACGAAGGTAGACGGAGGCTGGCTGGGTGATGCAAGCATTGAAGGTAAGAGTCTTGAAGAAGGAACTTATCTCAGAACAACTTTAGTTTTCAAATATTATGATTCTGCAGCTATGAGAAATATGGTGATAATGATGATTCTGGGGATTGTTATTATTTTCCTATCTTTTCCGTCCATACAGAAAGCATTAAAAGAAAAGACAAGTGTGAATATTGCCATAGAAAGATGGTTATCAAGAATACTTTTCGTGGCAGCACCTTTTGTTGCATATTTTATTATGGAAAGTTTATCAGCATTTTCCATTGGGGAAATATGTATGTCAGTTATATCCGTAAGAGGCGCATTGAACCTGGTGCTGTATACTGTGCTGCTGCTGGTATTTTTTGCAATTACAAATAGGACCCAGTATTCAGCAGTATTACTTTGGACAGTCACCTTTGTCTTTGGACTGACAAATTATTTTGTATTCAGTTTCAGGGGAATTCCTGTTCTGGCAGCGGATTTACTTTCTCTTGGAACAGCGTTAAATGTGGCAGGAAGTTTTGAATATACTTATGATATATGGGTATTGTGGGCAGCCAGCATTTTTGCAACCTTTACGGGAGTGATGTTAAGCCTTGCACCATATCGGGGATTTAAATGGATTAAGCGTATTATTATAGCAGGTGTAACAATTGTTATTGTGGTATGTGCTGAGTATTTCTATATTAATACAGATTATGTTACAAAATTGGGAATTGTGGATAGTCAGTGGAAACCGCAGGCAACTTATGCAGAAAATGGAAGCATGCTTTCCTTTGTGACTTCATGGAAGTATGTGAAGACGGAGAAGCCGGAAGGCTATGCTGTCGATGAAATAAAAAAGGTTACATCCAAATACAAATCCGATGAAACAAGTAAAACCAGTGCAAAATCAAAACAAATGCCCAATGTAATCGCGATAATGAATGAGTCATTGGCAGATTTTAGTTTTGACGGAGAACTGGAAACTACAGAAGATTATATTCCTTTTATAAGAAGCATGAAAGAAAATACAATTAAAGGAAAACTTTATGTGTCTATCTGGGGGGCAAATACAGCCAATTCTGAGTTTGAATTTCTTACCGGAAATTCTCTGGCATTCTTTGCACCCAGATCGGTACCATATAACAATTATGTGAATGGAGTTGTTCCATCACTTACAAGAACCTTGGCGGCACAAGGATATATGGGCAACAATGCATACCATCCGTATAGAAGAAGCGGATGGAACAGAGAGCATGTTTATAATTGTTTTGGATTTAATCATTTTTATTCTGATGAATATTATAAGAAAAGTGAATATATAAGAAACTTTATTTCCGATAAGAGTGATATGGAGCAGATTATTAAAGATTATGAAACTGCAAGAAAAAATTCCAACGATCCATTCTATCTGTTTAATGTTACGGTACAGAATCATGGAGGATATGTTGGAAATCGTGGAGTTGTGGACGCTGAGGTGAAAGCAAAAAGCAGTGAGATGCGCTCAAAAGAAGTGAACCAGTATTTAACACTGGCAAAGAAATCAGACGAGGCGTTTGAAGAATTGATTAAATACTTTGAAAAAGTGGACGAGCCTACAGTCGTTGTTATGTTTGGAGATCATCAGCCTCCTCTCAGTAATCAGTTTTACAGCAATTTGTTTGGTACGGATGTGGAAAAACTTTCGACAGAGCAGACTGCCAATATGTATTCTACGCCATATGTAATCTGGGCAAATTATGACATAGAAGAGCAGCAGAATTTTGATATGAGTGCAAATTACCTGTCTTCATATATGTTAAAGCTTATTGGTGCAGATTTAACCGGTTATAACAAATATCTTCTTGAATTGCAGAAAAAAGTTCCGGTAATTACAGGAATGTTTTATGCGGGAGATGACGGTGTGTTCCATGCTGTGGATGAAACATCCAAGTATTCGGATCTGATGAATGAATATTCACAGATTCAGTATAATGGATTATTTGATCAGGATAACAGAATTAATGATTTCTTCTTTTTGAAAGATGGAGACTATCAGGTAGAAGAAACAGAGGAATAAGAGCAATTTGACACAAAAACGGTCATGATATAAAATAAGGATGTTGATTTGATAATATAAATTGTTCACACGTTCATGGTTATGGGCAAGGGCAGAAGGAGGGAAAAATGAACAAAATAACAAAAAAAATTACGGCTGCATTATTATCATTGGTAATGGTCTTATCAGTGGTAACAGTAAATCCTGTTCAGGCGGATACAAATACCACTACAGCAGGAACCGTGACAATTACAATTGAGAGATTGACAATCGGACAGGGATTTTTCATGGAACCTACTCAGATAGCAATTAAATCCGGAGATACGATTAAAGATGTTTTTAACAATGCAATGATAGCAATTAGTGGAGGATATACATCTTCATCTGACTGGGGATTTTATTTAAAGAGTATTAAGAACGCTGATACAGGAACGGTTAATATTCCACAGGAAATTGTTACAATGCCAGAGTATAAATACACAGAAAAGGATGATGAAGGATATACAATTGAATCCGGTTATAAGCCACCAAATAATATTGTTAATGATGGAAACAAGGATACAGCATTAGGAGAAGGTGATTATCACACAATGTCCGGTTGGATGTTTACATTAAATAATGAATCAATTCCTGCATCTGCTGATCAGGTGAAAGTAAAAAATGGCGATGTAATCAGATTACAGTTCTCGGTTTACGGATGGGGAGCAGACCTTGGATTCGATACAGAAAGTTACACGGGGATACCAAAATTGTCATTGGCAAATAAAGACAGTCTGATTTCGGCAGTTGCGGCAGTAAATGCAAATAAAACATACTGGATGGCTTATCCAAATGTTCAGTCTGCATATAACAGTGCAAAGACAGTATTAGAAACATATAATCCAACGCAGGAAAAAGTAAATGCAGCATTAAATATATTGCGGGCGGCAGAGCAGACACCTACTTACCCAACAGTGGCACGTGCTGCTGTCAGCAAGATTAAGAATATTAAAGGACGTAAGGCAAAAATTACAGTCAAGAAGCTGGCAGAAGCAAAAGGATATCAGTATCAGTATGCAAATAATAAAAAGTTTAAAAAAGCAAAAGTAAAGACAACTACAAAGACTTCAATTACAACAAAGAAGTTTAAGAAAAAGCAGAGATGCTATGTAAAGATTCGTGCTTACATAAAGGTCAATGGAACGAAAGTATTTGGAAAATGGAGCAAGAAAAAATCTGTAAAGATTAAAAAATAGAGAAGCAAAACACTGGTTGTACAGAAGGCAGGGGCACGGCTCTTGCCTTTTGCTTTATAAATTAAAAGAAGGAGGACGTGTATGAACAGGCTTATTAGAGGTATGGGAAGAATAAAAAGATATCTTTTCGGTATTTGGGCAGTCACATTAATTTTAGTTAACATAACACCAATATATGGAAAGACCGTATTGACAAAAGAAAAAGCAGAGTCATACCTGTATGATATTGCATATTATGAACAGCTTAATATTACAGATCCTTCTTACGGAAGCATTGCCGGAGAGTGGGCAGTAATGGGACTTGCCAGATACGGTGCAGTTACAGACCAATTTCTTTCTACATATAAATCCAATTTAAAAAAACATTTAAAATCATGTAATGGAGTTCTGTCAGAAAATAAATATACAGAATATGCCAGAGTGGTGATTTCTTTGACTTCGATTGAGGAAAATCCTGAAAAGTTTGGTGGATATAATGTATTAAGACCGTTGGCAGAATATGATAAGATAACAAAGCAGGGAATTAACGGAGTTATTTATGCACTAATTGCACTGGATTGTGGTAATTATGATATTCCTGAACCGGTGAACAGTTATGACGGAAGTCGAACAACAAGGGAGAAATTAATCGGAACTATACTTGAAAATCAAAAAAGTGACGGCGGATGGAACTTCGGAGGAACAAAATCAGATACAGACATGACTGCCATGGCGATTCAGGCATTAGCGCCATATTATAACAAGGAAGACAAAGTTAAGAAAGCAGTAAATGAGGCATTGGAAAAACTAGGGGAGCTGCAGCAGAAGGATGGAAGCTTTTGTTCCGGTACAACAAAAAATTGTGAGAGTACGGCACAGGTTTTGACAGCATTGTCAGTAATGAATATAAGTGTAACGGATAACCGGTTTGTAAAAAACAATAACACAGTAATAGATGGAATGATGCAATATTATAAAGGCGGCGGATTCAGTCATTTACCGGGATGGGATGTTAATCAAATGGCAACGGAGCAGGCAATGTATGCCCTTACGGCATATTATAGAAAAGTCTCCGGGATGAATGGGCTGTTTGAGATGAAAGATGGAATAAGAAGAAAAGACATTAAAATTACCAATTCGAATAAAAGCGAAAATATGAATGAAGAAAGTAAGAAAGAAAAAAGCACAGTAAAAAAGAAAAAGAAAGTAAATAAAAAGAAAGAGGAAAATCCGGAAAGTACACAAGGCGCAATCAATCACACCCAGGAAGAAACGGCTGTTCATAATGAAAAAACAAAGAAAAATGGCACAGAAAAGAAAACACAAACAGAAACAAAAACGAAACAAAAAACAGAAGGGGCAGTCATAGAGACAAATGGAGCCGGAGAAACCGTGACAGAGATTTTGGATAAAAATAAGAATAAAAGCCGGAAACCTCCAATAGGGATTGCTATTGTCTTTTGTGGATTTGCGCTGGTAATGGGATTTTATGTGTACAAAAAAGTAAAAACAGATTATTCGGAAAAGGGAAAAGAATGAAAAGAATATCAAGAATAGTATTTATAATATTATTATGTTTTAATCTATGGGGATGCAAAAGCACAGAAGATACAAAGAAAATTGGAACGTGTACCATATTGGTAGAATGTTCAACTATATTTGATAATCTGGAGCAACTGGATGCATCCGTAAAGGAGTTTGTTCCGGAATCAGGAATCATTCTGGGAGAAAAAGAAGTGGATATTTTAGAAGGTGACAGTGTTTATGATATCTTAAAAAGAGAATTGAAGAAAGAAAAGATTCTGATGGAGGCATCTTTTACAGGGAAAAGTGCTTATGTTGAGGGGATTGATAATATTTATGAATTTTCCTGTGGAGAGCTTTCCGGCTGGATGTACTGTGTTAACAGGGAATATCCGGGGAAAAGCTGCAGTGACTATGAAGTGAAAGATGGAGATGTGATTGAGTGGCATTATACATGTGATTTGGGAGAGGATTTAAAAAATTGACGGACGAGTTTTCAAGGTTTCATCCTTTGGTCAACTTAATATTTTATGTGGCAGTACTGGGACTCACAATGTTTCAGATGCAGATGGGACTGATTATGATATCACTAATCTGCGGCGGTGTTTATCACTTCTATTTGAAGAAAATGGACGGAATAAAATATCTGGCAACAGTGTTTTTTGTGTTTGCAGTATCTGCAATTATTAATCCTTTGTTTTCACACAAAGGAGCAACATTGCTGTTCTATTTATTTACCGGCAATCCTGTCACATTGGAATCTATTGTATATGGCATGGCAACGGCGGCAATTATATGTGCAATGCTTTTGTGGTTCTCTTCCTTTAATGTAATTATGACGGAGGACAAGCTGCTGGCAGGGATTGGAACAGTAATGCCTCACGCAGCAATGCTGCTTACAATGGTGTTTCGTTTTGTGCCAAAGTTTGTGCGTCAGGGCAGGGCTGTAATTGATGCCAACAGAGCATTGGGAAACAGCATGACCGGAATAAGAAATAAGATAAAAATGCAGACAGATATGTTTTCCATTACAACAACCTGGGCATTGGAAAATTCTGTGGATACGGCTGATTCCATGAGAGCCAGAGGGTATGGAACAGGAAAAAGAACCAGTTATAACAATTATAAATTCCAGACAAGAGATGTTGTAATGATTTTATGGATTTTGATTTTGTTCGTTTTGGTATGCATAGAAATTGGTGCAGGAGAGGCAGTGACATATTACTATCCGGTGATACGAATAAAGGGAAACCTATTAGTTTACATAACTTACACTGTTTTGTGTATGATGCCAATGATTATTAATGTAGGGGAGGCTGTCAGATGGCACAGATTCAGATCAAAAATTTAACTTTTGCATATTCGGGTTCCGTACAATCGGCAATTGCCGATATTGCCTTGGAAGTTTATGAGGGCGATTTTGTGGTTATCTGTGGTAAATCAGGAAGTGGCAAGAGTACACTGCTTAGAATGTTAAAACCCGCAATCAGACCATTTGGAAAGAGCTTTGGACAGGTATTGTATGAGAATATCCCCATTGATCAAGTATCTGACAAAGTACAGGCAGAGCAAATCGGATTTATTATGCAAAATCCCGAACATCAGATTGTCACTGATAAAGTGTGGCATGAGCTTGCTTTTGGATTGGAAAATCTGGGATATCAGAAGGAGGAAATACGACTTCGTGTTACAGAGATGGCAGAGTATTTTGGAATTACTGACTGGTATTTTGATCCGGTGGACAAGCTGTCAGGGGGGCAGAAACAACTGCTGAATCTGGCTGCGGCAATGGCAATGCACCCAAAAGTAATGGTTCTGGATGAACCTACGGCTCAGCTTGACCCTATTGCGGCAGAAACTTTTTTAGATATGCTGAAGAAAATAAACCGGGATTTGGGAATCACCATTATCTTATCGGAGCATAGACTGAATCATGTACTACCGGAAGCAGATCGGATTGTAATTATGGAAGATGGGGAAATTTTGTTAAAGGGTACTCCGGAAGATGTTATTTTATCGGTGGAAGATAGGGAATTAATGAATCTGATGCCTGTTCCAGCGCAGATATTTAAGAAGTGTAATGGGGAAGGCACAGTTCCACTTTCGGTAGAGCAGGGAAGAAAATGGATTAGTTCCACAAAAGCCTATGGAGAAATATGTATAGAGAAAGGTGAGGATATCGGCACTATTGCAGTAAACTGTAAAAACTTATGGTTTAGATATGAAAGAAGCGGAAGAGATATTATAAAAGGATTGAATCTTCAGGTGAAAAAAGGAGAAATTTTTGCACTGTTGGGTGGCAATGGGACAGGAAAGACAACTACGCTGTCGTTGCTGTCGGGAATTCATAAGGCTTACAGAGGAAAATTAAAAATAGAGGGGAAAGTATCTGCTCTTCCTCAAAATGTACAGACTTTGTTTCGAAAAGAAACAGTGAAACAGGAAGCAGAGGGAATTCCGGAAAAAATCATCAGGCAGACGGATCTGGAAGACCTAATGGAGCATCATCCCTATGATATTAGCGGAGGACAGCAGCAGAAACTGGCACTTGCAAAGGTCCTGTCAGGGAATCCGGACATTCTGCTTTTGGATGAACCTACAAAGGGAATTGATGCAATATATAAGGAAAGCCTTGGAAAGATTCTTCTTGAATTAAAAAAGGCAGGAAAAACAATTATTATGGTCAGCCATGATGTGGATTTTTGTGGAGAATTTGCAGACAGATGCGGATTGTTTGCAGACGGAAGCCTTATCGCAGTTAATGATGTTAGGGGATTTTTTGCAGGTAACAGATTTTATACAACTACAGTCAGCAAAATGGCAGGTAAGAAAATTATAAATGCAGTTAAGAAGGAGGATGTTATATGTTTCTTAACGGAAGAGAATACTATTTGATATCCATACTGATAATTGTTGCTTCCATAATAATTTTTATGTGGTCTTTTGAGAGAAGAAAACCTCAGACCAGGGAGGTTGTTGTACTGGCGGTAATGACAGCCCTCGCAGTGGTGGGCAGAATCATGTTTTTTATGACACCACAGTTTAAACCCTGTGCAGCCATAATAATTATTACCGGAATCATGCTGGGAAAAGAAGCTGGATTTTTATGCGGGGCTCTTACCGCTTTTGTATCTGATTTCTTTTTCGGACAGGGACCCTGGACACCCTGGCAGATGGCAGCTTTTGGGATTATTGGTTTTGTTTCTGCATTAATATTTTACGGCAAGATGAGGAAACTGGCAGAAAATAAATGGGTTTTGTGTACTTATGGATTTTTTATGACTTTTGTGGTTTATGGTGTGATTTTAGATACTGCAACAGTATTTATGTATACGGATGAGCCCACAATATCTGCATTTCTTACAACATATGCCAGCGGTATTGTGTTTAATGGGGTTCACGGGGCATCTACGGTCCTGTTTTTATGGTTTTTATCCGCTCCCCTTATGAAAAAGCTGGAAAGAATAAAATTAAAGTATGGGATGTATGGTTAAAATACTGCTAAATACAAAGAAAAAAAGTTGAATTTGTTATAAGATGGTGCTATTATGTATCGGGTTGAAAAAATGAAATAGAAGTTAGTATATGAAAAGAGGGAGACATCATGGAAGAATATGGTTATTTATGGCAGTTAGCTCTGATTTTGGGAAGTACTAAACTTTTAGGTTTGATTACAAAAAAGTATAACATGCCACAGGTAGTAGGAGCATTATTGGCAGGGCTTCTTTTGGGGCCGGCTGTATTAGGCAATATTTTATCAGATGCGGTAATTGGCGGTATACATCTGACAGACTTTACATTGTACCAGACGTCATTTATAAATCATCTGGCTGAGATTGGTGTAATTGTTCTTATGTTCTGTGCAGGTTTGGAGACAGATATTAATGAACTGAAAAAATGCGGTAGAGCATCTTTTATTATTGCACTGTTAGGTGTTGTTGTCCCACTTATTGGAGGAGGTGCACTTACATACTGGTTCATGCAGGCAGGTTGGATTGCTCCGGCAGAAGGAAGTACCAACTTTATACAGGCAGTATTTATAGGTGTTATTTTGACGGCGACATCGGTTAGTATTACTGTCGAGACTCTTCAGGAAATGGGTAAGTTAAAAACTGCATCTGGAAATGCCATATTGGGAGCAGCTATTATTGATGATATATTAGGTATTATAGCATTGACAATTGTAACCAGCTTAGGAGGCAGTTCTGGTGCAGCAGATTCGGCACCATTGTGGCTTGTTTTATTAAAAATTGTTTTGTTTTTTGTTTTTGTCTTTGCGTTTGGTTTTATTATCTACAAGCTGTTTGGCAAATGGTGTGAACATGATGGAAAGGGGAAACACAGACATGCAATTATAGCATTTGTAATATGTTTATTAATGTCTTTTGCGGCAGAATACTTCTTTGGTGTAGCTGACATTACCGGAGCATTCTTTGCGGGTGTTATTATTTCAATGACACAGAAAGACCAGTTTATTGCATCAAAATTTGATGTTGTGGGATATATGTTCTTAAGCCCGATTTTCTTTGCCAGCATTGGTCTCAAAGTTGATGGTGATGCGGTTCTGTCAATGGGATGGATTGTGGCTGTATATGCAATATTGCTGACGATTATTGCAGTTATTACCAAAATCATAGGATGTGGTTTAGGTGCTAAGGCATGTGGATATAAGAACTATCAGTGTCTGCGAATCGGTGTTGGAATGATTTCCAGAGGTGAGGTGGCATTGATTGTTGCCAATAAAGGAATTGAAGCAGGACTTATGAGTGCCAGTATTGTGGCACCGGTTATTATTGTAGTTATTGTTACAACAATCATTACTCCAATTATTTTAAAACCGGTATTTATGAGAAAGAATCCTATAGCGGTGGATGTTCCTGCAACAAGTAAGCTTGTTGAAAATTACGAGGAAAGAGAAGAATACAGAACAAGAAGAATTGAGAAATAAAAACATATAAGAGAAGAACCTGTGATTTGCGATATATTTCAATTGTCATAGGTTCTTTTATTATGCCATAATATATAATAATGAATATTTGGGAAAATATTATGTCAATAATTGTTGCAATTTCTTCTTTTATAATACCGGGAATTATGTTGTTTATCGTTTTTTATGGTATGGCAAAAAAGAAGAATGTATATGATGACTTTGTGAAAGGTGCGACGGGAGGGTTAACAACAGTACTCAAAGTTATGCCCACACTAATAGGTCTGATGGTGGCGGTGGGTGTCTTAAGGGAATCCGGATTTATGGAAGCCATTGGAACATGGATTGGAAAATTTACAAATAATATTGGATTTCCGGGCGAGCTGGTTCCAATTACCATTGTAAAGATTTTTTCTTCTTCTGCAGCTACGGGTATGGTTATGGATATTTTTAAAGAGTACGGACCAGATTCCTATTTAGGAAAAGTTACTTCTCTTATGATGAGCAGCACGGAAACAGTGTTCTACACAATGTCAGTATATTATATTACAGCTAAAGTTACAAAAACCAGATGGACCCTGGCCGGAGCGTTATTGGCAACAATTGCAGGCACAATCGCAAGTGTTTTACTGGCAAATTTATTATAAAAGTTATGTTTTGAAAAACTGCTGCTTAGAAACCTGATGTGTTATGAATGAAGCGTCATTGTCTCTATGCAGCAGTTTTTGTTTCTGCGCAGAATAAGCAAAAAGAGAAAAATAATGGTATATGTTTCTGATTGTTTATTCAGATTTATTCTTTTGTAATTTGTGCATATTCATTAAAAATCCATTTATCAACAACAGAGAAACTGGTTGGTCCAATTGACAAAAATGCCTGATGGAATTTTTTGAGATCAAATTTGTCCCCCAGTTTCTTTTGCATTTTATCTTTAATATTGCAGATTTCCATATATCCCACATAATATTGCAGATAGTTGGCAGGTTCCTCTATAACAGCCTGAAAAATATTTTCACATACTGTATCATCCTCCATATTATAGTTTGCAAGAAAATTCTTTGTGTCTTTTAAAGTCCAGCCTTCATAATTGATTCCGATGTCGCAAAGGGAATAAAGTGCCAGTGAGTATGAAGCACTGCAGGACAAAGCCTTTGCCAGTTGTGGATTATCCTCATATTTATAATCATAGGACATAAATTCAACATAGGTTGCCCAGCCTTCCGTATAACCTCCATAATTTACAAGATATCGTATGGAAAGAGGATCGGTGAGGGAAAAGCATGCAGCCTGAAACATATGTCCCGGAATACCCTCATGTGCCAGAGTAGTATATATATCCTGATTTTGGGACTTGGTTCCATTGTTTATGTAAATTGTGTTATTGTCGGGAGCATCAATGGGTGGAGAAAGATAAAAGGCAGGGCTTAAATAATCTTCAAGGCTTTTATCCACATATTTTATTTCATAGTTTATGTCTGAAGATATGGGAAAATCTTTCGCCGCTTTTTCTTTGAGGTCCGTTAAAATTGTTTCCGGAGAGGAAGTGTTTTTTTCATCTCCATAAAACTGGTCTTCCAATTCCGGAGAAATTGTAAGAAGGGAATACATGGTTCTCATGTCATTTGCCAGATTGTTCTGTATATCTGATTTTAATTCCAGAACAGACTGACTGCTTCCTGTATATGTTTTTGTCAGATATTCATAGTAATCCTGCCCGTTTTTTAAGTAATATAATCCATTAACGTTTTTGCAGTATCCACTGCTTTTTAAAGTAGACAAAGTCTGTATTATAGATTGGTATGCGGGAATTACCGACTGCTCTATTACCGACTGATTTTTAGCAATATATTCAGATTTTTCGCTGTCAGTTAAAAAATCTGCATTTTTAATTTTTTCATTAAAAGAAGAATAGAGCAGATTATCTTTTGCGGAACCAGTGCCAATAAAGTCTTTACATTGGCTGATAATTCCCTCACAACAGAAATCACTGATAAAGCATTCTTTCTCCGCTTTTAATTTCTGAAATTCGCAAATCTGTGCGTAATAATCCTTTAGTTCAGATAAGAGTAAAAGGTAGTTATCCAAATCCTGTTTTGACGTGAACTTATATTCTGAAAAGAGAATTGGGAGCTGTGCCTGTAATCCGGTAGTCGGACTTAAAATTTCCGAACACAGGCATAAATCTGAAAAATCCAGTTGATCCTTAAAATAATCCATCAGGGTATCATAAGTAATTTGCTGTTTTCGGGACAACTGGTCATAGTCCATGGATTTTAATTTATTTATCTCTTCTATGTAATATTGCTGACCGGAAATCATTGCATCATAGGAATATGTTCCTAAAGTCTGTTCAATATTATTTAATCCTAAATTTTCAGGATGTAACAGATAAAAATGCATACTCAGTGCATCGCTGGATACCTGACCGAAAAATAGCTGGTCAGCATATTGGTCAAAATTCTTTTGTGTACTATTTGCATATTTAGAAGAGGAAGTCTTTCTGTGGGGTACAGAGTAATAAAATATTAGCAAAAAAGAAATAATAAGTAAGGATATGGTGGCAGTAAACAAATATTTGTGTTTTAAAATAAATGATTTGATAAGGGAAAAAAAATTTGCATTAGAGAAAAATTTAATGTTTTTCAATAGGGTCTCCAAAAAGTCTCTTTATATAAAATATAAAATAAAATGAAAATGTATGATATTTGAATAAAATATGTTACAATCGAAATATATTGTCAGAAAAAAATGTATAGATAGATGGCAGAATTTGAAATAAAAAATTAAATGAAATAATAAAAATGAGGTATATATTATGGATGTATTAATGTTAAAACCTGTTTTTAAGGATGCTATATGGGGCGGTACACTTTTACAAGATTTTGGTTACGGTGAAGCCGGTGATAGGGCAGGAGAATGCTGGGGAATCAGTGCACATCAAAATGGTGACTGCATAGTTGAGAGTGGTGAATTTGCAGGCAAAACGCTCTCATGGTGCTGGGACAATCATAGAGAACTGTTCGGGAACATGAAAGGAGATGTATTTCCTTTGCTTGTTAAAATTCTGGGAGCAGAAGATGACCTGAGCATACAGGTACATCCTAATGACGAATATGCGGCAGTACATGAGAATGGAGCATTAGGAAAAACAGAGTGCTGGTACATTCTGGACTGCAAGGAGGATGCTACAATTGTAATTGGGCATAATGCAAAAAATAAACAGGAACTGGCTGATATGATTCATCAGGAAAAATGGAATGAGCTGATAAGAGTTATACCTATTAAAAAGGGGGACTTTTTTCAGATTGACCCGGGATGTCTCCATGCAATTAAGGGGGGGACTCTGTTAATAGAGACCCAGCAGAGCAGCGATGTGACATACAGAGTTTATGATTATGACAGATTGCAAAATGGTAAACCCCGTGAACTCCATGTGCAGCAGAGCATTGATTGTATTACTGCGCCCCACAAAGATTATGATGGTAAGAGAATTGTTAATAACTACCCGGGAATGACCAGTGAAATGTTAGTAAAATGCCCATTTTACACATTAGAGAAATGGGAAGTTGAGGGGGATTATTTATTTGAAATGGATAAAGCGTTTATGAATGCCAGCGTAATTGAAGGTTGCGGAAGTGTTAATGGCAGACGGCTTACCAAGGGCAATCATTTTATTGTTCCATCAGGAATAGGCGAATGTAATTTTCAAGGGAAAATGACAATCATGGTTTCATACTGTGATTAAGTATTGGAAAGAGAGAAAGCATGTTATCAGAAAGAGGACTGCAGATCGTAGAAAAATTAATAGAAAATAATCAAACACCGATAACATCAAAAAACCTGGCAGTATATCTTGGAGTATCTGAGAGAAGTGTAAAGACATATATTAACGAGGTTTCGGATTTTTGTGCAGAGCAGGGGATGAGTCTGGTCAGAAAGCCGGGAATTGGTTTCGTTGCAGACTTTACAGAGGAGCAGATAGAAAAAATAAACAGTCTTAAGCGGGACAAAAAAATCGTTATGTCAAAGAAACAGAGGATGAGTTATATTATATACATTCTCTTAAGCGGTTGGGATACTTATACATTATCATTGTTTTCGGAAGAATTGAATGTCAGCAAAAAGGTTATTAGTGATGATATAAATTCCATATCAAAAGAACTTGGCAAATATAATATACGAATCAATCGTGTTGCCGGTCATGGCGTGTTTATTACAGGAGATGAATTTTCCATACGAAAGGCAATGAGAAGCCATTGTGGATATTCTATTGGAAATAAAGAAATAAAAACGGCTCATGACTATCGAATCAGCCCTGAGGAAGAAGAATTGTGGATTAACAACTTTGGACAGGATAATTTTGAGAAGGCTGTGGAAGTTATACATTGGATTGAACAGGAATATAAGGTTGCCTACACAGATTATTCATTTAGGATGCTGGCAGAATATTTGTGTATTCAGTTATTCCGGATCAGAATGGGCAATGTTATAACAGAGTCTGTTATTGAGAATAATAAGACAATCAGTAATCCGGATATTGTAAGCAGCGTTGCAGACAGGTTCATGGAGATCGGAAGGGTTCAGATTAATCAGTATGAGCGGCAATATATCGATGTATTGTTCGCATCTGCGGCTCTTCAGGCAAATAATGAAAATTTCAGCACCACAACAGTACATGAAAATAAAGAAAAAATAAAAACAATTTGTGGAGAAATGCTGGAATATCTGTCGGAAATACTAAATGTAAATTTGTCGGAAAATGATTTATTAATAAAAAGTCTTGAGGCTTTTATGCCTGCATCTATGATTAGAACTTACTATGGGATAGAGGTTACCAATCCCTTCCTGGGAGATATTGGGGAGATGTATTCAGGAATCTTTGCAACCTGTTTTACATTGGGCAAATTTTATGAACAATATACAAACTCTATACCAACAGATCATGAAATATCATTTCTTGCCCTGTTTGTAGGTGGGGCGTTACATCGGAATGTCAAAGGTGTAAAGGCTGTACTTATCGGAACCGGTGGAATTGCAGCTGCCAACATTGTAGCCAGAAAAATTGAGAATAAAATAGAGGACATTAAGATTGCAGCAATTCTATCTTCTGAAAAAATAAATAATTTGGATAGCTATGAATTCGACATAATTCTGTCCATGCTGTCCAGTTTTGAGTATGAAAATAAGGTGGTTCATATTTCTCCTGTAATCAGTAAAAGTGATGAGAAGAATATAAGGGATAAATGTTTTGAAGTGCTGTCCCATCCAGAGTTAAAAAAGGAAGGATTCTCCAATCTGATTGATGTAAACCATATTATGTTTGTAAAAGATAAGGTAAGCAAAGAGACGGTTTTAAAAGAAGCATGCAGAATCCTACATAATAATGGATATGTGAAAAAAGAATTTTTGGAAAGTGTTCTTAATCGTGAAAATATAGAACCCACAGCTATAGGAAGTGGTGTGGCGATTCCTCACGGACTGCCTGAAAATGTATGTGAACCAAAAGTTTTTGTTATCCGTCTGATGCATTCTGTGAAATGGGGAAATAAAATGGTTGATACCATATTTTTATTGGCGCTTAACTTTAATAATATAAGTACAACAAAGGCGTTTTTCCATGACTTTGCAAGGATTTTAGGTTCTGAAGATAAAATGGAAAAGATTAAAAAGACGGAGAATGTGGCAGAGATGGAAAGGATTTTAAAAGGAGAACTGCATTGGAGCTGATGCTGTATGTAAAGCC
>JAUUNJ010000548.1 GCA_030844625.1 Roseburia sp.
TGCTCCGTGTACAACTGAGCTCTTATGCGCTGATCCAGATCTTCCGTATCGTATAGATCGCACCGATGTGCGATAAGATCATACCTCATAGCTGCCCATACCTCATACATCGATCATTACAATCATTGCTCCATTTATACCAGAGAACCCAATTCCCAAAAAGAGGATATTGAATGGGGGAAAAAACTTTCTCTTTGGGGGGACAAAGTGATGATAAAAAGACAATGTTTCAGCCAGATTTCCCTCTTCAATACCTGACAGACAAAGATGTAATTCTATGACTCCGGTTGCCCCCAGCACATGCTGTTTCTTGATTGAGCACACAGCCTCCTCTGAGAAACCCATGGCGTTTGCGGCAGAAATATAGGCATGATTGACCTCTTGAGTTCCGTTGCAGCTGCACATCACCAGATCAATCCCTTTTTTCTCGATTTTAGAGTTTAACAAAACATCATCAATCGCCCGGCGCAGACCCCTCTGATTTTTTTCAATAGAAGCGATTCCTACAGAATCATTTACCACACTACAAGCTCTTATGGTATATTTCGACCGTTCTCGTCCGCTCAAGAGCAACATTCCAACTCCAGAGGAAAGGACAATCCCTTTGGGATTCGCAAATGGAATAAGCGTTTCCTCAGATGATAATAATTGCATAGCATCCAGACCGTCGCTAATGAAATCGCTATTAAAATCATAGCCGATCACAATCACATAGTCATACAGGTTTTCCATTAAGCATAACCAAGCATTTTGAATTGCATCAATTGAACTTACACAAGTGTTTGTAATTATCATATCGCTCATATTCAACATGGGATATATTGAAAGCAGATGGTTCTTTATCATTTGGGGCAGATACCGGTATGCCATTTCTCCATAGGGATAACAATGCGATAACAGCGCTAAACTAGAAGCATAGATTACCATTACCTTCCGGTTTTTTAAACCATATTGCGCAAACCACACATCTAAATTCTCACAAAGGAAAGCGGCGCATCCGTCAACTTTCAAAGTCCTTTCGATTTTTGCTGCATGTTCAAGCACGGCCACATACATTCTATATTGCCTCCTATTCTACAAACGCAAAGGTAGAAAAGCTCACATCCAGCCAATAAAACTTACTTGGTTTAAGCGTATACCGCTTCCTCCTCTCTATACTTATTTAAAATTTTTGAATTTCTTAGATCGTGGTAAGCGCCCATCTGAACGATACTTCCGTTTTCGATAATCAAGATATTGTCATATTTCTCCAAATTGTGAGGATCGAATTTGTGGCACACATTGATAACAGACGTATGAGCCATATTTAAAATCATATTTTCAATTTTTTGAGAGTTGCATCTGTCTAAAGCAGAGGTAACTTCATCCAACAGCAAAACCTGAGGATTTATATACAACGCCCGTGCCAAATTTACCCGCATCTTCTCTCCGCCGGATAGTTGGTTCACTTCCTCATCCACAACGCTGTCCAGTTGGTCCGGCAATCGATCAACCAATTCCTTAAGCTGCGCCAATTCAATTACTCGCTGCAGTTGTTTTTCGCTGGGATCTCCAAGAATATTAATATTATCTTTTAATGAGCTATTAAATAAATAACATCGTTGACTGACGAGCGTAACATTCTTTGCAAGGTCTCTCCCGTCAATCCTTTTATAGTTATGTCCACCAATCGATATCTCACCTTCGTATGATTCGTACATCTTGGCAATCAGTTTAAGCAGCGTCGATTTTCCGCTTCCGCTTTCACCTAATACCAACCATTTTTCACCGGGTGAGATTCTGATATTGATATCTTTTAATACAGGTTTATCCTGGCGGTAGCCGAAGGATACATGTCTTAGTTCAATGTCAAACTGATTACCCTGCCAGGAGAGCTCTTCCACAGCATGCCTATGCTCATCTCCCCCATGAATTATGCTCATAATCTCTTTATTTATTTTAGATACCGTAAAGGGAAGCATAATATGCGAAGCCACATTCTGTA